>JAATVR010000476.1 GCA_014523665.1 Nitrososphaerales archaeon TH526 | reverse complement strand
TACGAACCTGGAGAGAATTGGAAATGGTGTTTTGTAGATGAAATATTTAAGGAATGATGGTTTTTGTGCTGAGAGCTTTGTCATTGTAATCCTGGTATTTGTGTTTTAGTTGCAGGTCAAGATATAATTATACGTGAGGAGATGGGATACGGTAGTATGGGAACATGTGGGTGGCAACATGGCAATTGCTGTTACGTTACTCGCCAAGGAAAGGGGGAGGACCTAATATCAAGTTCCAATTGCTTTTTTATCCAGTAACCGATGCTAATTTTGACACGCCCTCTTACGTGGAATATCAGGATGGCTACTTCCTTACTCGCGAAGGAATGAAATGGTTCTGGGATAATTATATGACAGAAGGGACAAATAGGAAAGAGCCAACTGTCTCCCCACTCCAGGCTTCGATTGAGCAGCTCAAGGGATTACCACCAGCGCTCATAATTAATGGGGAATTAGATGTACTACGAGACGAGGGTGAGGCATTTGCACACAAATTGATGGAGGCTGGAGTTGTAGTTACTGCGGTAAGATATCATGGCACTATACATGATTTCGTAATGCTAAATCCAATTACCAAAACCCCTGCTGCAAGAGCAGCTGTTGAACAAGCTTCTCAGATGCTGAAGAAAGTATTGCATGATTGAGATAGCGTGTTTAATTTAAGAAATAAACGAGCTGCAAATAAATAATGCAACATACTGACAATTGAAGACTATTGGCTAAATAGAAATTGAAAAAAGTTCAGGCAAAATACCGGCTCAGAATTTATGAGGTACATACACTATCTTTTCTCCTAGGTAATTTTGTGTAATAAAGAAATTGATGGAAGGTATCTAATTCGTTCCCGCGGAGTTCTATCAGGGTCAATGTGACCTGACCTCTAAGACAAGACTAATTCTTCTAATTGCCATCGCTTACTTCCTTTGGTTGCGTTGAGGATTAGTTCGGCGATCTCATTCGGATGAGATACTAGGGATGAGTGGCTAGCATTGAAGGACAAAGTAGTGGCATTCATTCTCTCCGCGAACATTCGCTCGACGTCTGGGGGAATGACACGATCGCTTTGTTACTAGCCCTAGAATAGAACTTGCTATCGAACTCATAAAGCGAACTAAGCGGTTGTTCGAGGAAGAACTTCACATATTATTCGATACAAAAGAGACAGTCATTGAACTAAATGCAGTTCACATTGAAGCATTCCCGTCACACCACTTGGACGCGATGCGATCTCTGACTAATCCTAGGTTCATACTACTAGATGAAGCGGACTTCTTTCCGCCAGGCCAGCAACAGGATGCTAGAGATGTTAGTGAGAGGAATATTGCTAAAAGCAATCCTTGGATAGTAATGATATCGACGCCTAATGCTCCTCAAGGACTATTCGAACGCATTGAAAAGGAATTCGAATCTACATGTCTGTATCGTCGTCTGTTTTTGGATTACACTTACGGATTAAACAAGATCTATACGGAAGACGAGATCCAAGCAGCGAAAGCATCTCCTTCATTTGAGAGGGAGTATAACTTAAAGTATCTAGGTCTAATCGGTAACGTCTTTCACACAAAGGATATTGACGCAGCGATAGAGAAAGGCAAAACAGCATTGGTATGCTTGCTTGGTGGATGGAGCGATCACTTTTTTAGCAACTCTAGATCCTGTGACAAAAGCAGAGATTCTCGCCCTCGGACAGCAATACTGTCCTAAACATCGCTCGTGCGGATCTTGTCAAAAAAGGTTTTAATAAACATCCTCATTTTATTAATAAGTGACGGAAAGCGTCACGTCACTCCCCCCAATCTTCAATAGACTAGGGACCGTTTTGGGTAACATGGGCCTCTAGTCCATGTATGATATTCGCAGCCAGGCCTTACGATTTAAGATGCTAAATCAAGACACAAAATCAAAATGATTTGCTACAGTTAGTGTTCAGCGTTCGTTATTGACATAAGTGTTACCAAGCCTAGCGTGGCGTCCTTAGTATTTTCCCTCTGCATGACCAACAGCCTTCTAATTTTCTTATTTCTCATTAGCGACAACGCTTCATTTACTGAGGACCCTTTTTCAATAGTTACTACAGGAGAGCTCATCACCTCCTTTAAGACGGTCTTGTAGGGTCCCTTGTTGCCGCCAATAACTCTATACAGGATATCTCGTTCGGTTACAATCCCTGTAATAAGTGGATTTTCAGCGGATGAGGAGAGTGACCTAACGAGAATTGAAGAAATCCCCCCATCCTTCATTACTTTTACAGCATCTGCTATGACTGCATCTTCGGGAAGAGTTACCAGTTCATTTTCTATTAAATCCTCGACACAACGTCTTGATGAAGCCAAATATGTCAGAATATCCTTCTCATGCTATATTTAGTAATCTATTCTGAATTTTTATTGATTAGTCTCTCTCCAACTGAAAACACTTGCCTCGTCAAGTGCGCTGAAAAGGCTATCAAGATCCCATGAATCGTCATAACGGTCTCCATTGATAAAGAAAGTTGGGGTCTTTGTTACACCACTTTCCGCACCACTTTGGATGTCTTCATCCACATGTCTGCTATAAGCGCGATCACGGAATTCGAGATCGAACTTGTTGACATTTAGGCCAAGCTTGGCTGCAGATAATTTCAAATTATCATCGGTAAGGCTTTGTCCATGTTTGAATATAAAGTCGTACATCTCCCAGAACTTCCCTTGAGCGGCGGCAGTCTCCACAGCTAATGCGGATTGATATGCATGAGGCCGTAGGTTGGTAAGTGGGAAGTTTCGAAATACGAACCGTACTTTATTTCCCAAACGTTCTTGGATTTCTTTTACGATCAAATAGGCTTGGGCGCAATATGGACATTCATAATCTCCGTACTCTACCAAAGTGACGGCAGCAGATAAAGGACCTTGAATATGATCCCGCGATTCGCTTACAGGAAAACTCAGTTGTGTGGTGTTGCTATCTTTCTCACTCATGCTTTTCTCTATCAGCACAATAAAGATTTAAACTCGCTGTTACAGTAAGGCAAATAATTGATGTAGAAATTTTTCTTTTCTTGTTCTTTCTGTATAGGAATTGGAATGTGAACACCTTTTGAAGGTCAATGCTATTCATTGAATAATTTAGTGCGGGATATGTGACGTAAACTGAATTAGAACAGAGAACAGGAAGGGACCAAAATTGGCGAACACCCTATTGAGGAAGATTCACTACGGATAAGGGAGGAGTTCGATTTTTAAGATCATAGTAGGACTATCAATTCAACATCATTTGAGGTTGAAACATTTCTTAAGCTGATAAAGAGCGTAGGAATTAGATCGGGTGTAATAGAAAGTAGTCCAGTACTATTGAATGGCAGAGAGCAAAGGCGGCCAGTCAAACAAACACATGGCATCTAAGCCGGGTCGTTCTATCATTAAGTATGAAAAATAGGATAAGCGAGTTAAGTAATACGCACTATATGTAGCACACCACCTACCACATCCCCGACATTAACGATGGGATTTGTTAAGAGTAATGCTCAAGTTTTTCTAATATAGCATAATAATATGATAATATGAAAAGATAGGGCGATCCAACCAGTTATTCACCTGGACCGCCCTACAATGCCAATAAGGAATGTCGAAATCTCGAGGATTCCTATCTATTACAGATGTTCCATTCTTCATAATGTGTTCTCAACACAGTGACTGTTTATTTTGTATTGGTAATTAGAACAGATCACTTTAGCTTATCAGCAAATTGAAGCCCTTGATTGTACCAATACTCTAACAAAGAGACAGACAATTTGATGAAGCTAGCATAACCCTGTGTATCTAAGAATAAACTCAAAACATGAGGAGGTATTCATACCATTGAGATCAGCTCAGAAAAGCCGAATAATCTAATTCCTCAGATAAAAAAAGTCAGCTCAACAGCGTCATTCATTCTATTATATTATAGAAAATGGAGGGTCTGGGGAAGATTTGATCATTAAGGCAATGAATTAGATGATGACTGACAATAAGCTGACAATCAACCGCCCGATGCCACTGATTCGATCGTAAGATATCCACTTAGTACAAGAGCATGACAAGGATCATTATCTTGTTCTATACTCACCTCGAATTTGATACACCACCACCCCAAATAACGTAAATGCCCCCACTATAGCCGCAATGAAGGCTGCCATAAATACACTAGTTGCGATCTGGGCTAATTCAACGCTTACACTAGCGGTAAATATAGCATAAACTAGAATAATGAATCCTATTAATGCAAATAAGCCCATTAGTATTACCCTAATATTATTTGATAACCTAATGGACTCAGAAAGAGATATATCATTCCTGTCTGCCCTACCGAGTGTTGTCGAAGTTATTTTTCCTACAGTCTTATCTTTGAAATTCGTTACACTGGATGACTCCGATTTCTTGCTAGTATTGTTGGATTGAAAATCGTGCTGTCCATCAGTATTATCCTTTGGCTTTTCCGAATCGCTCATTTTATAATACCAGTATTCGCATGCATACTATTAGTATCTTTGCTAAAAAAGTAAACCCTTGTGTTGTTGGCGAATACTAATGGTCGTTTATTTCAGAGCTAGAATTTAGAAAAGGTGGAAATAAGGACATCTATCCTTGAAGCAGATTAGATATCTTTATACGGCTGGGAGTTCAGAAATTTCGTTGAAATTAGGCGATGGATCATGGATGAAAGAATATAAGAAAATTCACACAAAATTCTGTTTGAGGTGGCGTGTGAAAGGTATTAAGGAATTTAAGATCCGTCATAATCCCTTTTTATAGATTCTATCCTTCCAGCATATTTTTGCTTGTAGTCTGACATGCATACATTACAACAAAAGAACCGTTCAAAGTTTGCAAATCTGAAAACACGAGGATCGCCTGTAATTGCACCTCTACAAAATTCACAATCTAACTTGATTTTCATTCCTTTCCTGATTCGAAATCTTGCATCTCTAGATTGTTGTTGTTGCATGTGCTGTATGCTATATTGCTTTTCTTCTTCATTTTCTATTCTCTTGTGTTCCCTATTCTTATTTTCAAGATATTGCGATATGGTGTTCTCGTCCACAATTCCAAAGTCAAAAATTGGAGAGACAGATTTTATGAATCCTACGTTAATTAGTCGCTCGAACCTGGCCTTAACAGTTGGAGTTGTAATGCCAGTTTCTCTTGAGATTTCACGAAATGACTTACGTCCATCTTTTATCAATGCTTGAAGTATAGATACGTCATACTCGTCTAATTGCAATGGCATCTATTATACTACAATCTTGAGAAAATAGGCTATTATATTTTTAGAATTCATGATAAAATATCAAGGTATATAACACAAACAAGTTGATAATGCACTTTATTATCAGTATTTGAAAGAACGCAGACGGGGACAAAAATGGTAGTAATAAAGAATCTTCATTCTCTATTGTTGAAAAAAATCATCACTTCTCCCATGTCAATTCGTCCGAAGAGGCCTATAATCATATTGACCAGTATTCTTTTCTTAGTCTTAGAAATAATTAGCTTTTTCAAGTCTAAAAGTACGAACAACTTATTAGTATGTAAGTGCCAGTTCCTTGTCATTGTACGGCAATACTCAATTCAACTGTTATGCAAAACAAATATTATATTCATATTTGGAAAGTAGTTTCCCTAGATTGTTTTTCCTGAGTTTAGCTTTAACATCTATAGTGGGTTATTTTTACCTGTCAAGTACTAATTGGACTAGTGTCTTAGCAGAAGAAGCAGCTTTTATGAATGAACATGTAAAAAAAGATACTGGTCATCTATCTTATTATGGTAGTATTTTCAGTAACCTGAGTAGAGGTCTACCAATAGCCGGAGGAGATTCTAATAGTGAACCTCCAACCGTAGAAGAGAAAGCTAATTCCAGTTCCACTGTTCAGGGATCATAGTAAGAACAACAACTCAAGAATCAGAAAGACTTACTTTGTAAGGGCAGTTTAATCACATCTTGTAATTTTTATAAAGGATTTAGGTTTTAGTATAATAGTTTTCCATGCTATCATTATCACATTCATCAGTGAAACTATTCATAATCTTATTTGCGTCGTTATCCTTATACTCCATAATCATAAATCAATACCATCAATCACTGGCAGAGGAGAATGCTAATGTCAACAATTATTCTATATCAAACTCCGATAGTATCTCCGACAATAGATTCAGTAATATCATCTCGAACAGTTCGAAAGCAACTACAACTAGATATGGATTATCAGAACCATTACCATCACCACCATCACCTACTTCAACCTCACTACGATCAGGAATTGGCGTAGACACCTATCCTATAGGAATATCGGTAAATCCGAGTACTAAAAAGATCTACGTTGCAAATGAATTTTCTAACACTGTATCTGTAGTTGATATACCTACGCTTAAAGTGGAAAAGACAATCAATGTAGAGAATTTTCCTTATGCTATAGATTCCAACATTCAAAATAATAGAGTTTACGTAACCAATAGAGGATCTAATACCGTATCCGTAATAGACGGTTCTACCAACAGTATTCTGTACAATATAAGCGTGGAAAAATCTCCAGTGGGCATAGCTATCAATCCAAGTGCAAGTTGGATATATGTAACCAATCTGGATTCACGTAGCATTTCTGTAATAGATGGCATAACCAATACAGTGGATGAAACAATCAGATTAGGAAGGGAAGGAATACCTTATGGGATAGCAGTTAATCCAATAACAAACATGATATATGTGACAGACATAGGGTCTAACTCGGTTCATGTTATAAACGGGTTCACGAATGACATAATTTCTAATGTGTCAGTTGGTAAGAAGCCAGTTAGTATAGCTTTGAATGTGCTGAATAACACATTATATGTATCTAATCATGACTCGAATGATATCTCAATTATTGACGGTTCTACTAATCGGTTAGTTAAGAATATTCCTGCAGGAGGTGACAAACCAGCAGGTACAGCATTTAATCCAATCTCCAATAAAGTATATGTCTCAAATATTGGTTCAGAAACTGTTTCAGTCTTAGATGTATCTGGTAAAGATAACACCAGGATAATCAAAAATATCACAGTGAATCCGAGTACCACACCAGTATACGATGAGAAGAATTCTCTCACGGAATTCCCTGCAAATCTTGATTTTCCATTAATTGCAAGTTTTATGGCCTTTGATCCTACAGATAACTTGGCCTATATAACAAATACTGCCTCAAATACTATTTCAGTTATCGACGGGGATACTGATTCAGTCGCTGTTAGAATGACATTTGATTCCACACCTCCAGGAGCAGGGAATATTGAGTGTAACGGGATGAAAAGACTGTCAGGAAATTCCGCGTTATACAATAAAGGTGAAGTACTTCAATGCGCTGCACTTCCAGAGCGTGGATACATTTTAGGTTCATGGTCTGGACTTGTAAATGACCTCAGCAGTAATCCTCTGACTTTTGAAGCGTCTGAATTTGGTACCTTGACTGCAAATTTCAAACCAGCATTATCTCCAGAGGCATATATTTTCATGATCGTTGGCATAGTAGGCGCATCATCGGTATTTCTGGGCTGGTACTACAAGTTTGGTCAAAGGAGGTACATTAGTCGATATATGACGAGGATAGAAACTACATATGATACATTGCACGAAACAGAAGAAGAACAATGCCTCAGGCGACTACGTAGTATAAGAAAGGAACTCTTCTACCTTTTTAAGAAAGGATCCTTATCCGATTCTCATTACAACATTCTTGACAAGAAAGCTTCAGACTATATTGAAAGCATCAAACATGGAGAAGAATACCTGTGATTTCATTAGATATCTTGTGCACAGTCCACACAGTTAGAAGTAATCATAATATTCTCAATGAAATTCTGTTTTTACAATTGTAAAGGTCTATACTTATACATCTGTTCTTCTATTTTGAATGTGTAGCAAGATATGGCGAAAGACCCGGTATGCGGCATGTTTGTTGAAGAAAAACCTGATACAATACAGTATAACAAGGATGGCAGGATATACTATTTTTGCAGTACACAGTGTCTAAATGAGTTCATTCAGCCTGAAAAGGAACTCCGGAAGCTCAAGCTGTATGTTGCCATAAGTATTGGACTAACTATACCCATAGTATTCTTGAGCTTGCCTCATATGTTTCCTGCACAGTTTAGCCACATAATTCCAATGGAGATTATGAATTATGCTAATTACGTAATGCTAGCACTAGCTACTCCATTACAATTTTGGATAGGTCGGCGTTTCTATAGAGGACTTTGGGACGGAATAAAGGCTAAGGCGTCTAATATGGATACGCTTATTGCAATTGGCACAACAGCTGCTTATCTGTATAGTGCAGCAGTCACAATAGAACCTGGATTTTTCCCATTTGAATCAGTTTATTTTGAAACTGCAGCAATTATTATTACTTTGATACTAATTGGAAGACTGCTTGAAACAAGAACAAAGGAGAGGGCCTCTGATGCAGTAAGGAAATTGTTGGATCTTCAACCAAAGATGGCCAAGGTTATAAGAAGAAAAGGAGATGCAGAGGTAGAACTTGAGATTCCGATAGAACAAGTACAAGAAAGGGATATTATGGTCATAAGACCGGGAGAGAGAATACCAACTGATGGGATTGTTGTAAATGGGTTATCATCTGTCGATGAGGCAGCTGTAACAGGTGAAAGTATACCTGTAGACAAAAAGAAAGATGATCAAGTTATAGGGGCAACAATAAACAAAAGTGGTTTGCTGAAGGTTAAAGCTACTAAGATAGGACAAGATACCGTGCTTTCTCAGATTATTACATTAGTAGAGGAGGCTAGAACGGGAAAAGCGAAGATGCAGAGAATAGTGGATCAAGTAGCCAAGTATTTCGTACCAGCAGTGCTGGCCGTTGCAATAGGAGTAGGCCTTGGATGGTACTTTATTGGTGATATAGGCTTCACCTTTTCACTTTTAGCATTTGTATCTGTGATAATCATTGCATGCCCTTGTGCACTAGGTATTGCAACACCGGCAGCGTTGATGATGGGTGCTGGAAAAGGAGCCGAATATGGTATACTGCTTAAGGGAGGAGAATATTTGGAAATAGCAAGTAAAGTAAAGACAATAGTATTTGACAAAACTGGAACCTTGACTAAGGGTAAACCATCTGTAACTGATTTAATTGATCTATCCGGAATGGGTGAGGGCGAGCTACTCCGGCTTGTTGCAATTGCAGAATCTGGCTCGGAGCATCCATTAGGTCAAGCAGTCGTTAATTATGCCCGAGAAAAAGGGATCCTGGTGGCAAATCCAGATTCGTTTGAAGCTGTGTCTGGACATGGTCTTAAGGCAAGATATGGAGATCACACAATACTTATTGGAAATAGAAAATTGATGGTTGATAATAACATTCCTGTTACTGAAACTAAAGATTCAAAGCTCAAAGATCTTGAGAGTCAAGGAAAAACAGCTGTACTTGGTGCAATTGACAATAAACTTGCGGGAATTATTGGAATTGCAGATACTATAAAAGAGAATGCTAAAGAAGCTATTGATTCACTTAAATCAATGGGGATGGAGGTAGTAATGCTCACAGGAGATAATGATAGAACTGCCAAAGCTGTGTCTTCTAAACTTGGAATTAATAGAGTTATTGCTCAGGTATTACCACCAGAAAAAGAACAGGCGATCTCTAAGCTAAAAGGTGAAGGAAAAGTGGTGGCGATGGTAGGCGATGGAATCAATGATGCTCCAGCACTGGCAAGAGCTGACTTGGGTATTGCAATAGGTTCTGGAACGGACGTCGCTAAAGAGACAGGAGGTATTATCTTGATAAAAGATGATATAAGGGATGTGGTCACCGCGATTGATCTAGGAAAGAAGACCGTATCCAAGATAAGACAAAATCTATTCTGGGCATTTGCGTACAACACCGGATTGATTCCTATAGCTAGCGGTGTCTTGGTACCATTTTTAGGTGTTGGAATATTTGGATGGTTACCCATGTTAGCTGGCGTAGCAATGGCTATGAGTTCTGTGACAGTGGTAGGAAACTCAATACTGCTTGGAAGATATAAGCCAAGATTTGCAAAGAAGAAGTTAGTTAGAGAAAAAGAAATGGTTGCCAATACCGATTTGAAAGAAGTTGATCCAATACATCATAGGATTTAGAGACAACAATGAATAACGGTAGCATAGAAAATCTGAAACGACAGAAGCAATTCATTGCTATTTAGAGTGGTGCGGTCCTAACAAACTTGTAGCCAGACTTTTCTAACCTAATTTTTATCTCCTCTGCAGTAATTAGCGCTGATTCAAATTCTACTACAACGCTATCTGTCAGATAATCCATATCAATTCTCTTCACTGCTACCTCATCTCTTAGTTGCTTTTCTACAATGGATTTACAGGTAATACAATACATACCTACGATCCTGAATGAAATTCTCGCTGTTTTCTTGCTAATGTTCATCTAGTTATGCATATTACTAAGTGTGAATATGTAAATATACATTCGTCCTCAATTGACGTAAGCATTTAGTGCATCAACCTATATTCGCTGCAAAGAAGAACAGGCGAAGTTACTGTTGACTGAAGCAGTACAATGAGTAGGTTAGGCGAATGGTGGACGAATAGGTTTTGGGAGACTAGATATAGAGCCTGATTTTTTGATACTCCCGTCATCGGTATTATTATTCTCAGTCTTATTTTGAGCGTTCACAACTTGTTCGTTTAATTCACCACTTCCAATCATAAGAAAAGCTGTCGCTACAACAATCATCACGAAGGTGGCGAGATTTGCCATCCTAAGCTCCAGTCTTTAATTACCCGGTCGCAAAAAGTTTGCTTTAAGGTCATATGAAGAACTCGAACTCGGCCATACTGCATAGTTATCCAATGTCTGAATGGTGTTATCGGGATAGGTCACTTCGAATTTGTACACACCTGATGGTAGACCGTCGAATATGTAAGAACCGTCGAATTTGGTTACTACAGAGCTAGAGTAACCTGCATTCTTGACTGCTGAATCTATTAACCCCATTTGCTTGTAAACAACTACTGAGGCTCCATCTACTGGCGAACCATCTGTGCCAATTATAAAACCACTCACACTTCCAAGATCTATATCTGACAGAGACGTTACTGTTACTTTAGAAGAGAATGGAGTGAGGAAAATTGGAGGCCCGTACAGTTCTGAAATCATGATAACTGTAAAGGCACCTAAGCAACTAATAAGAATAATAAGAACTGTTAAACCTGTGTTTAACTTATGATAAATTTCTTTATCTACTAACAATTTTTCATCATTTCTAGCAGATTTTGTAGCGAGTATCATCTTGTCACAACCACCTCCTCCTCCTCCTCCCGTCTAGCCTTGGTATGTTTCATTGTTTCCATTACAACACATCCGATTGAAAGTGATCGTGGTTCGGATATCACATCCATTATGAAGAAAGCGTCTCTTAATTCTTCTTGTATCATAATTTGGTTAGAAATATTGTCGAACTATTAAAGACAGAGTCATATACATATTAGTAATAATGGTTCCACAAAGTTCAAGTCGAGACGATATAATTAAAGTCTAGTCTTCAAGCTTCTTAATTAATATGGCACTATATTTGACGGCTATGGAAATAGAACCTATTGTAGGTCTGGCATATTTGGCAATTGGATTTGTACTGACATATCTATCGTTGGAAGTAGCCTGGCACTTCACTGCATGTAAAGTCAAGATAACTAGTGAAAAGTTGATAAAACCTTGTTTGTTCAAACAGGTCAAACTAGTAGCACTTGCGACAGTACGTGATAGACGTGCTTAACAGATACAATCGATCAATATATAATATATATTGCTCTCGGTAAGCCCTGGTTTCACTATTTGACAGAATTGGACCAATCGATGTGTTCTCTGAAGAACAAGCATTAGAGATACAGGACGAAGACCAATAATTTAATCATATCTTGTTAGATGCAGATGGAACTGGCTTTAATTACAGGCAAGATCTACCAGAGTAACAAGTCTTCCAAAGTCAAATCCAGTAACAGAAAAAAGTAAATCGAATTTATTTTAGTCTGGTAGTGGTGAAGGCAATATTGTTAGCAGTGATGATGTTGAGGAGAAGAAAGACGCAAGGAATAGAACGTTTGTCTGTGAACATACACAGAGGAATTACTTTCTCAGTTCCTTTTTTCTATTAGCTAGATAGTCTTTAAATCGGCTAGGACTAAAATTCTGGGGGTCGTATTTGTGATTAATTTTTCTTCCATTTTTCAGAGATGTCCAATTTCCTTTAATTTTATCAAAAGATTGTTCGCCGTATTTGGTGTCCTTAGATAACTCCTTTGTAAGCGTCCATCGGTAAACAAATTTACCTGCTATTATAGTCCCAACGACAATTGCCCAAACCCACAATGGAGGGCCTTCCATTTCCGTTAATGCTTAGTCAATTAACTATATATGATGATCTATTATTGATATTGTGACGTTCACATTTTCGTCCGATGGGTGCGTTAAACGAAGATGGGTTGACAAGAGTTTCGGCTTACATTTCCCAAGTTAAAATCTGAATATACTTTAGATAACAAAAAAATATGTTGTGATTGAATTGTGTTGGTACCTACTACTAGTAAACTAGAAGTGAGCTACTTTAGCTTTTCCTTTTCCTTATAGGAGAGTCGAACTACTTTGCCTTCTATGATAGGTGTATTATCCTCTAGCCATCCCACAACCGTGCCACATTCTACGCATCTTAACCATGTCATTCTCTGACTCTTCTTTTCATAGTCTAGTATGTGAGATCTGCAGTTTCCCATTGTTTAGTTAAAATTCACTCCTGTAGAAGGTTTGTTCGATTTATCTAGCAATCCTGGAAGCGACTCGACTATCTTGTCAGTACGACAGGCAGAGCAGCAAGCAAATTGCGTAGTTATAATATCATGTGACCTCGATGCTCTATCATAGTCATAATAGAGTTCACAATAAGAAGCGCACCAAAAGCAAGATTCACATATAAGAAAGTATTTCCGAATCTTCCTCCTTGTAACTTTGTCATTCCTGTTGTCTTGTGCCAGATTAGCTGTCATTGCTGCTGTCTGCTTGTGCGAGGTTGTTTGAGCTTTTTCGACGACTATGGATGACATCTATGTTACTATGTACTCAGCAGAATATAACCGCATTCAAATATGTAATATTGACCAAGAATATGTAATTTTACACTGATTGTCGATAGACCTCTAAACGCTCAATCAGTTGGCTGAACCGTTATTAATGCATAGAATGCGAATTACAGAGTCAAGTCACCGTAATCATAGTAATAATTCCATTGCTATCTCATTTGTGAGGACAACTAACAGCAATATATGGATGTAAACAAGTACTGCGCTTTGAACTGCTGCGGTCAGAGAAGCGAATCTTCCATAATACGGTTTAGGCGATTGTTGAGCACAATTCTCGCATGGTATGCATTAGGTCACAAGCTTTATTTTTTGTATCTTAACAATCTGAATGATAAAACAAAAACTGCAAATATCACACCTGCACTTACTAGAAATGTGATTCCCCCGAACATATTGTACAATAGCCCGCCTGTAGTCAACCCAATGATACTAGCTACGCCTGTTACACTACCTGCAACTCCCTGCACTGCTCCTTGATAAGCAGTCCCTGCACGCTTCGAGAGAATTGACATTATGGATGGCCACATAAGTCCGTTCCCAACTGCAAACAAAACGGCAGCCAAATAAATTAAGTAAATTTCTGACGATACAAACAAAATGAAATTTGAACCTAACACCACACTGCCAATAATTACCAATTTTTCCTCTGAGAATTTTTTCAATGCTTTTCGGAGTATCGGGCCTTGCACCAATATCATGATGCCACTTAAAACTGCATAAAATACTCCCAGTTGCGTTATAGTCCATCCTAAACCAGAAACTGCATGAATTGGAAAGGCGGTATAAAAGATGTTAAATCCAACAAAAATAAGGAAGTACAAAATAAGTAAGAACGAAATGTATTTCAACCTGAAGACATCTTGTATTTTCAGCTTCTTGGGATTAGCTGCCTTGTAACATTCCTTGCATTCAAATGCAAAAACTTTGCCAACAGTATCTTTTTCTGGAATTTGAGTGACGATCGAAGATTTAGATTCTTTTAACGCAAAGATTATTACTACCAGGACAACAAGAGAAAGAATCAAGGCCATCAAAACAGGCAGGACTTCCCCATATACAGTTGCACCCAAAATTCCTGCGAGGGCAGGTCCAATAACAAAACCAAGATTAGAAGCCATTCCCATTTTTCCAAAGTTTCTGCTCCTATTTTCATCCGATGAGACATCTGCAACATACGCGTCTGCAACAGATACGTTTCCGCCAGTAAGCCCATCAACTGCTCTTGCTAGGAACAGAACAGCTAATGGAAGACTTATAACAAATGTTCCAATTATTGCAGAGTTGACATTAAACAGATCATTGACTGGCAAAAATAAGGCAACAAGGAAAATTATCCATCCTGCAAGAGTACCTAGATGACTTACCAACAGAATTTTCTTTCTTCCATAAACATCGGACCATCTTCCCAATAGTGGAGCCCCAATTAATTGAAATGCAGGATATGTTGCGGAGAGAATACCATAAACTAAGGCGTTCCCACCGAAATCAGTCACCAAAAAAACCAAAAAAGGCAGAACTATGCTAAAACCAAGAGTTCCCACAAAATTAATTAACAATAGCGGTAAGATCGAAATTCGTTCTTTGTGTACAGTAGTCACAGTTAACTTGTAATCTTAGTTCTTAATTTAAGATTTCTTAGCAGTTCTCAACTTGTTCATGTTATAGGCCCTGAAGTTTCTTAACGATCCTCATTAAACTTGTAGTAGATCCTATAGAAAAAATTCCTGCATATAAGACACAGAGAGCGAATCACTTAATAAGTATTCTAATAATTTTGTACGCTTATGCATATTACCTCAGATCCTGTTTCATACGTACCCAAAATCATGTTTTTTACCAAGGGCAAAGGAATTCACAAGGATTATCTTACGAGTTTCCAGTTAGCCTTAAACGATGCCCAGATATCGGATGTTAATCTCGTCTCTGTTTCAAGCATAATGCCTTCACAATGTAAAATTGTTAGTGTGCAAGAAGGCAGAAGGCACATTATACCGGGCCAGATAGTATTTAGTGTCATGGCGAGATCTGCTAGCAACGAACCGAACAGACTGATTGCAGCATCTATAGGATTAGCTAGGCCATCAAATAATAACCATTATGGTTTTCTTTCCGAACACCATTCTACTGGAGAAACAGCCCAAAGAGCAGGTGACTATGCTGAAGATATGGCAATGGAAATGCTTGCTACTACTCTAGGTTTGGCAAATGACCCTACACTCTCCTGGGATGAAAGAAAGGAGGAATGGAAACTATCTGGCAAAATATACCGAACACAGAACCTTACACAATCTGCAGAAGGTAATAAGGACGGTCTCTGGACTACTGTTGTGAGTTCGGCTGTCTTTATAATATAATTTAACTAAGCGATTTCAATGTGAAATCAACTATAATCCCGAATTACCGATAAGGATTGAATTGAATTCGATTTAACCTTGTCTACTTTTGCATTTTCGACATTCCATTTATTTGTTTTATTCAAATATCAGGCACAATCCGATAGATAGATCCCTGGCTTTTGTGGAATGTTAGTATGTACAAGTAGCCGTCTGGTCCAACCTCTAGATCTGTAACACCAGCAAATCCAGTTGCAAATAGCGGTTGATTACTTTCTTCCGTTGTATTTGCAATCTTATCAGAGAGTTGACCGTTGAGTAGTAATGAATCCCTTTTACCGTCGGTTTCGTTGTTATTGTTGTTGTTGGTGTTGTTGTCGTGAGGCAAATCAAAATGATAGATGTTACCATTATTAATATCCGCTGCAAATAAGTCATATTGATAGTTTTTGCCCAATTGCTCACTATCAATAAATCTTATTGCTGTAACACCTACGGTTTGATTCCATGCAAATTCAGGGTGACTATATGTACTATTTTCTGAAAGGTGTACAAGATCATTTTCAGGAACCGAATCAGATGGAACATACTTCCCTCCAAAATATGAGTCGGCACGCCAAAATCCTTGAAGTTTATTCCATCCACTGTTGAAACCAGACTCAACTAGGTTAATCTCGTCGCCAAATCCTGGTCCATTTTCACTATCCCATAGTTTCCCTGTCAACGGGTCAAAATCCATTCCGTAGCTATTCCGTATGCCATATGCATAGACACCACTTGGAATCTTGGAAGCATTCAATGGGCCATCAACAATAGGATCGCCATTTTTGCCAAGTCTGTATACGATACTTGAGTTCTCGAATGCTACCCCTGTTTTCACATTCTGTGTATAGGTCGAGTGATCTTCCAAATCGCCTATAACGACGTACAAATTATCATCGGGGCCGATCAGAATAATCCCTCCATTATGATGAGTGCCTGGACTCGGTGGAACGCTCAAAAGGAGTTCAGGATTGATTAGCTTAGTATTGCCCGAATCATCTACAGAGATTTCATACTTGTAGAGACGGTTCCCAATTTCAACCGCTCCTTCCTTCTCCACTTCTCCCTGAGCTTCTGTATAGTAAACAAAAGCATAAGACTTGTTACTTCCATTAATGCCTTTAGATACTTCGATTCCTAGCAAACCACTTTCATCTTCAGTAGTAACAGTAACATCTAACACTGGTTCCTGTTGAATGCTCCCACTGTGGATTAGTTTTACCTGTCCATTATTCTTTTCTAGAACTAGAATATCTGTTGAATTTAGAAAGACCATATTAGAAGGATATTCTAAGCCCTTATAGACGAGATCAATCTTTAGATCTGAATTATTAGAAACGATAGTTGGAGTTTTCCCTTTTGGTGATGCCGGCGGTGGGGATTTGGTAGAAGGAGGCAATTGCTGTCCTGAGGCTTCTGTGAATATTCTTGGTATTGAAATCAAAGCATAGATGCCTATTTGAGATAACAGAATCACTAAAACCAATGCTATTCTAAGGAACAATTGTTATAGTAGTCTACATCTCCAGCTCATTAATATACCATTATCTGTTTCAAACCCACACGAACTAACAATAGGCCATTCATCTTTTTACTAAGACAATTCATATGTTCTTCACGATATGTGATAATTATCAACCGTAGTTATGGTCGTGGTTATGATACGTGACAAAGGATTCTCCTATCTCTGAATAGTTGTTGAAGGTTGGGATTTGCCGAAGAAGGCTTTTACATTAGGACGATAGAGATAATAAAGAATTACTCCATTAATAGCTATACCTACTATCTGAGCAATAATCCCAGTTGCAAAACTGTTCGTGTCATCGATAAAGGATGCATTAAACATACTTGCAGTGACCCCAGAAACTATTTGGACTGCGATTGCAATAATTGTTAATATAACAGTTGTGATCCAAGCCCATCCCTTTCCTTTCAATAAGCCATAAGATACAACCAAGTATCCAATCCCAACTGCGAGTACAATTGCCCCTAGTGCTATACCGACGCCACCAAGGAATTGAGCTAGGGCCTGTAATTCTGTTGCATTCCGCACTTCTTGCTGTAGTTGTTGTTGTTGGTGTTGCTGCTGCTGTAGTTGAAGCTGTTCCTGTTGTCGTTGCATTTGTTCTGAAATGAAAACATCAATAGGAACCGAAGTAAAGAACGCGCCAAAGGCCAGCAAGGAAATCCCTCCAAAAGTCAATATTATTCCGCCAATAATGGTCAAAATGGCAATTATCGTAACTCCGATCGGTCGTTTAATTTGTTCTGCCAAACCGTATTATGATTTATTTGTTAAGAACTTGAATAAAAAGAATTTAGAAAATTTGAAACTATTTTTTGTTAAATCACCATTGCTAGATTAGAGGCTAATTGTGATATCCTCTTTTTCTAACAAATCAAATACTTAGCCTTTGATGTTCTCATTGATGTAGATCTCCTGAAATGAAATATAATAGCATACAAGAAAAAGAAGAGTGGATGAGTTGTGCTTGTTATTCCGCTGTCGAATTTAGTATAGGATTTCCATTGAAGGTGATACTACTCAATGTTTTCTCGTTCAATTGCACTACGTTCTCTGGAAGAGGGACATAACCTAGATCCGATGCGAATTGCTGTCCATCCTTTACTGCCCAATCAATAAAGCCAACAAGTGCTTTGGCCTTCTGTTCTGTCATACTTGGATTCGCAGATAGGTCTTTGTCCACTAATAGATATGAAAAGCTTGCAATTGGAAATGAATCAGCCCCCGGTGCATTCACCGTTGTTACGTTCGACCAAGAACCGTCACCTGCAGGTAGCTTGGGTGCTGATGCTGCAATGGCGGCTTTTGTAGAGTCTAAGGTTGGTGCAACGAAGTTACCAGCTTGGTTTTGAACAGAGCCGACAGGCATACCGGTGGTTATTGCATACGCAAGCTCAACATAGCCAAGAGTATATGGACTTCCTTTGATTGCGTTGGCAACACCCTCATTTCCTGGAGCTCCTATACCTATTGGCCATTGAATTGATTTGCCTTTTCCAATTTGTTGTTCCCAGTCTGGACTAACAGTACTAAGATAGTCTGTCCATACAAACGTTGATCCAGATCCGTCGGACCTATGCACTACGACAATATTCTCGTCTGGTAGATTCGCTTCAGGATTAAGCTCTACAAGCCTAGGATCATTCCATTTGGTTATCTTACCTAAATAAATGTCAGCTAGTACGGGACCAGTAAACTTGAGTCCACTATCAGGCACTTCAGGAATATTATAAGCAGGTACTACTGATCCGATTGTCTCCGGTATATGCACTGCACCTGGTGCCTTTTGTGCTTCTTCAGGAGTCAATGGGGCATCAGTGGCGCCGAAATCGACCGTGTTCTCGATAAATTGCTTGACACCGCCGCCACTTCCTATCGATTGATAGTTGATATTCGTGCTTGGATCTACTGTCTGGTATTCAACTCTCCAAGTATCTATCAGTGGGAAAGGGAATGTAGCACCCGCCCCATTAAGAGTTACTGGTCCTTGAGCAAATAGATTGCTAGAGAAACTTGCTGGTATTGCCGATACTACCACAAGTATAGTAGCAATCGTTAATTTAAAACCTATTTTGGTTTCCATTTAGCCTGACTCACTGTTGTTAATTATTAATTCGTATACCATATAATTATCGTAGTCTATAGATTTCTATGACGATCATATAGAATAGATGAATGTCTTTTTTAGGACAATAGCATAAAGAATTCTATATTCTTGACAAGATTTCTATATTTAATTTCTTTTACTATATTCATCCTCATCTTTGTCTAATATAACCTTGGAGCGCAAATGGCTCAGGAATATCTATGCATGATAAGTTGTCATCAAAGATATCAAAATAAATGGCCTCAATTCAGTTCAAGTAGCCTCTAAATTCACTATGAGGGGATTAATCTACAGTAAGCTGTTCATGTCATAAATATTCATTGAAACTAATAATACAGTAAAAGTTTAGCTTTAGACAACTCAGTCTCGTATCAGTTTATTTTCTCAGGTTTTGGAGCCATGTGGTCTAAGTGTCGGATCAAGCGAAACAGCATACTAAAC
>JAATVR010000475.1 GCA_014523665.1 Nitrososphaerales archaeon TH526 | reverse complement strand
CAAAGAAAGCCACAGTTGGGTAAATCGCAAGAAGCAAGAACTGATCGATGTCAACCCCATTGTGAGTCATTCTTAATTGCCTTAATTAGAGCCCCTATGAAGAATATTTGCGTTACTCAAGACTGGCTCCAGCGGGTCATGCTATTACGGAGCAAGTATTTGAATTTCCTCAACAAAGCCATTCTCTGTTAGAGCCCTAGCATTATCTGACGGGAGTAATGCAATGTCTTCTTCTACATATGGCCCGTATGTCACCATGTCTATCCCGATGAATCGGTCAATCGGCCTGATAAACCTGACTGGGATGCGCTTATGACTTAGCATATTTGATATTTTCTCCAAGACTACCGGCCTTCCTGTTAGAATAGTCGATAAAATCATATCGATTCTCTTTTCTGTTTCCAAGCTCCCATCCAGCACAAATTTCTCTTCTCGAGTCATGTTGGAATAATCAATCATCTCCGACTGATTTTTTTTCTTGTCAAAAAAGTCTGCCTTTCGGCTAGCCTCAATCTTGGCATATCGAGTTTCAAAGAGAAGCCTTATTGCACTGAACAGAAGTTGTATCTGCGCCTGTGCGATTCGTTCTTCTGTCACAAATTCCTTTGAAGACCCTCTTAGCGTCTCGATGCGGGCAGTAACTTCATGATAGAGATCTACAGGAAGATTTTGTAACGAATCAGTGTTAATTTCCTTTAACAACAAGTTAGACAGAGACTTTAATGAGATCGGCGCTTCATCTTTATGTGATGAACGTCCAGTTGGTTCCATGTTTACCTATGTCATTCCTGGAGACTCCTTTACTTATTGTTTATTGGAAGATGAATAATTGCAAATTCAAAGGTAGTGCGGTAGTAAGTTTGTCTTCAGCCAACAAGGGCAAATCCTTTTAAAACCACAATGGTACTACTCTGATTATTATGTCAAGTCACCCGGATGAGAAATCATCGGCAGGGTATGGAAATCTCATACCAGTAGCATGGTCCATCTTGGTAATGGGTATATCATTGGCAATAGTTATTGTTCTGTATGTCTGGTTCGGTTTTCTAGGACCTTCGTTTTCTGAAGACGTTCTAATGAAACAACAGGCTGATTTGCGAGAGCGATATGATCTTCCTCCTCAAGAAGTCATTACGGATCCCGAAGTGCTTCAGACTCCTCCTTCGTTACGGGGAGCGAGCGGAGCGGATAATAGTACAAATAATAGTACGACTTGAAACAAAACTGCATCATTGAGACAGAATACGAATTTCGTATAATGCTTTAACCCAAGGTTGGAAGGTCTAAATGTTCTATTCCTAACCAGATTTTTATATGCCTTTGCCTTTCTTTTGCTCACATCATTTTTGTAATCCCTTGGAATAGTTCCTGAGCCTCTCTAACAAATCAAAGTACATTCCGATCAGTTCGATCCGTTTCTTCTCATTATTAACGTCATTGGACTCGCTCTTCAAGATCTTGAATTGTTCGAGTATTCTTTCTTCGATCTCCTCTTCTAAAGTACGAGAGGAATATGAGCGGTGATCGTGGAATCGATCTATCGCATCACTGGCCTGGTGCTCGGACACAGGCTTCGCAGAGATCTCGTTGATAGGCCGTTGTTTTCCGCAATTTATGCAGATTATCTCGTTCTTGTACTTGATCTGAACCCCGCTACATGTCGTACAAGGTACACCCAACAAGGATCCACCTCTTAGAAGAAATGAAACAGCGTCTTTCAAATCGGATTTCCCCTCACTATCTACATCCTTTGGTCTACTAGAATCCATAGATTATTACCTATTTATATTCCCCTTGAGGACTTTTTTAAAAAACCCTCGCTCTGGGAAATGGGTGCAACTAATATGATGAACGGATATATAAAATAACACAGGATAGAACAAACCTCGAAAGAATTCAGTATTAGAATTTATCTGAAGAAATCAGACAAACAGAGAGAAAGAATCAATATAAGCATTATAGGTGGTCTCGTAGAGGAATCATGACTGATAGGGAATTCGAAAGAATTTTTTCATTTATTGTAAACGAAAACGTGGTACGCCGTCTTCTCAGCTCGGGAGACCAATCAGACGAATCGAATGGGCCTGGTAAGACCGACGCCAAGGACTATACCAAGAGTATCAACTTTATGAAATTCCTTAATTGAAATATAAAGAATAGGATTATGAACTCGACCGGAGTTGACGTGACCGATGCAATTAGGCAACTGTGGTCTAGAATAGAACTCTTTTTAATCTTAAGGAGACTACCTATAGATAACGAGCGATGGAAATAAACCAGACCGTGGAACCTGAGGTAAACAGACCCATCATAATAGCAGCAATGCAGGATATGGGAAACGTAGGCAGTATCGCAATAGATTTCTTAAAGAAGAGTCTTAAAGCGATCCCTTTCCGCTTCGTGAGTTCAAATTATCCGAACTATGTCATGGACAGAGGAGGCTATATTGATTTTAGCCCAGAAAAATGGGATTACTGCTACGGAGAGAATATGATTCTCTTTGGCGGAGGATACGGACAACCCCAAAGTCATGAAGAATTGGTCTATCTGTGTAATGATGTGGTTAATGTTGCCAAGAAATATTCCGCTCAGATAATCTATACGTGTGGTGCATTCCATTCTGACGCGAATTTTGGAAGAAATCCCAGGACCTATGCTACTACAAACTCGCAAGCCTTAACAGAGCAAATTACGCGTCTGGGGATTTCCAAGACTGAAAGGCCCTCCTACATCACGGGATTTAATGGATCGATTCTAGGATTTTCAAAAGTTAATGGGATCAAGGCAATTGGGCTATATGCAGAAATCCAAGAACCCCAAATTCCTCAATATAGATCAGCTAAGAGTATAATTCACGTACTCGAAAAGTTGACATATCATAAAATAGATGGGATTAATGAATTGGATGTGATGGGAGAAGCCGTCGACAAAGAGATGGAAAGAATAAAAAGACAAGAGACCGAAAATAGCCCTTCAAAGAATTAAGTAGGCGAATTTCAAATCTTCCCTGAGCCTCAACTAGATCAGGCTGAAGATAGACCTGTCAGATTATCGTTCTCTTTTCCCTTCGACGAATTCTAAAAACTTCTCTTTAGCATCCAAGTAATGCATCTGTATCGGTGGATGTTTAAAACAATATGCGGAAACACTCTCCAGCGGACCGGAGATATTCCTATCCATTGCTAGCTTTACCCCTCGGATTGCGTCTACCATTACTCCTGCACTGTTATACGCATCCACAACTTTTAGCTTTAAATCGAGTTCAACTGGGATTCTGCCAAAGTATTTGCCTCTAATTGATAAGTAACATATTTTGTCATTTTTGAGAAATCCAACATAATCGGAAGGGCCGATTCGTGTTGGAATAGGATAAGGTGACATTGCTTGGACTGCAGAAGTCTTGCTAATCCTCTTATCTTCTAACCTATCTTCATCAAGCATATTATAGAAGTCCATGTCCCCACCTACATTTAGCTGATAAGTGTCATCAATTTTGACTCCTCTATCAACGAACAACTTTATCAGACTTTTGTGCACGACAGTTGCACCAAGTTGGCTCATGACATCATCCCCTGCGCAAACCAGCCCTCTACCTTCAAATGACTGCTGCCATTTAGCAGCTGAGGCGATAAAAACAGGGATAGCATTTATGAAAGACACCTTTCGCGTCTCTAAACACTGCTCAGCGTAGAATTGTGTTGCGGCTCTGCTCCCAACAGGAAGATAGTTCAAGAGTATTTCAGCGCCGCTGTCCTTTAGAATACCTGCCACATCAGTTTCCGGCTCATCTGAAACCTTAATTTTTTCTAGGTAGTGCTTGCCAAGACCATCCAGAACAGCTCCTTTTTCTACTCTAACATCTAACTTACCTAGTCCATCAATTATACCCGGCGTATTATTGGGTTCTGCATATATCGCCTCCGAAAGGTCCTTGCCCACCTTACCCTCGGTTACATCAAATGCGGCAACAAATTCGATATCCCCAGGATCAATTCCACCAAGCGAGTATGCGGTTAGACCAATAGCATCAGATCTATTCGCAGCATAGTAGTGAATTCCTTGAATAAGGGCGGAAGCACAATTTCCGATCCCGGCAATAGCAACACGGACTTTTCTTGACATAGAATATACCGGATCTGAAAGTATTGGCTCACATATATAATATATGAAGCAAGTATTAATAGAGCAGAGAAAGAAACCCATGGACTAGGACGATTCCCTAGATTATGTGTTAAGTCAAATCGAAGTATCTCTGATCAAATATATTCTCCGAAAAGGATCTAAATTGTCAGATTGAAAATACCTCCACAATGCTCTTTTTTTCGCCTAACCATCCAAACATATATTCACCCTACTGAATCTGCGGATAAGCTGGAAGCGGCACTTAAAGGCATAATTCGGCTTTCTACAATAAATGTGGAGAGGCAAAACAATATGCTGGTGGGAAAGTCCAGCCAAATTGAATCTCTTTCTATGGTATATGAACAGACTAGAGCACGTAGATCAGTCTCAGTATTAAGAAGAATGCTATTGCACAACTTAGAAAGTAATACTACCTTCTTACTCTTGAACAAGCAGGCGGCAGCCGCAGGGGTGGTATCCTTAATAGACAGGGAGAGCGAGTCACCTTTGGGTGGGATTAGAATAGAGATTCAATGTCATCCAATACAGCAAGTTATTGACTGGTTAACTTACGCTATGCATGCAGATTAACATTAAAAATATCGCCGTCAGATGACCTCCAATGAGGTGATTGCGATGGGGCAATGGCCCCGGACTAATGTCGCATGCAGCCTACCAAGGCGAGGACCCATTCATCTTGGATTACTCTGCAGATAGATCCCAATAGTTAGCGTCCTTGAATTCTGCCTTTGGCTTTCCCAATGCTTTCCATTCCTTAAATGATCTCGCATACAACCTTACATTTTTCAGGCCAGCAAGTTTAAGTCCGTAGTATACTAAACCAGACAGTGTGCCAACGCTTCCACAGTAAGTCACTAGTTCAGAATTTTCATGTATACCTCTATTTTGCAACAAACGTTTAATGTCGTCTCCTTTGCTCAAAACCCTTCCGTCAGCTCTAAGCATCGTATACGGAAGATTCACAGCTTCTGGAATATGCTCAGAGAGAAAGTTAAGTCTTTCCCTAGAATCAATCAGCACCTTATTTGAGGACGCTTTTTCGACGTCAGAGAGGTCAGCGTATATCGAGTTGTTAATATTCAAAGGATGTGGCTGCCATTTGTAAGTATTTAACTTCTTTTCGGTGCGAAGCCCCATATTTTTCCACTGAGCGAATGTGACTTCCAGAATAGAGGAGTGTTGGTGACCTACATATTGAAATGTCCATGCGACTCGGGCAGCTAATGCGCCGAACGTATCGTCATAGGTAACCACGGGGAGATCCTCATTTACTCCAATACCTTGTAACAACTCGATGCAATGTGCTGGGCTTTCTTTTTCCAAGACTCTCGCTAACGGCAGTGAAACTGCCCCTGGTATGTGTTCTTTAACATATTCCTCTTCCTTTCGCACATCGACGACTCTTACGTTCCTCTTTTTTAT
>JAATVR010000474.1 GCA_014523665.1 Nitrososphaerales archaeon TH526 | reverse complement strand
CTGCCAATTTGTAATGCATTAGCACAGGCACACAGCTCAAATGTATATCATAGGGACTTGAAGCCGGACAATATTATTTTCACTGATGATACAAAGTCGAGTATTAAAGTAGCAGATTGGGGACTTGTAAAAGGAGATGCTGTTGATAGAGAGTCATTGGAACTCACCACTGTTACTTCAGAGGGACAGATAGGTGGGACACCAGGATACTGCTCTCCCGAACAATGGTTTGCATTTAACAAAGATGAAATAGATGGGCGAACAGATATCTATTCGTTAGGTATTTTATTCTACGAGATATTAACGAGAAAACGGCCCTCCCCGTATAACCCAAATGATCCTTCTACTTTGAAAAGGAAGGGGGAGCAACAACCACAACCACACCTACCGCCTTCCACGGCTCTTCCCATAAATCAACCATTTGTTTATTCCCCATCTAAGTTTAATTCTAATGTAACGGATCAGCTGGACGCTTGCATTCTAAAAATGATTCAAGTCGATCCTGACAAGAGGCAAAATTCGGTATGGGATCTGATTACAGAACTAGATATGATGAGATGATCCTCATTCACAGACCATTTTATTGCACTACACAAGACTAAATTAATTCAGATCTGGTTCGAGAATTTACTCCGATTTTCGCTTGATATGTGTTTCCTTTAGCGAATCAGATATTCTGTTTCCTAACAGCTGTTAATTGGCAAACTATTTATGGAATTCCATCTTTCAGACTTTTTCTGTCTTGGCTTATCAAACAAAGTTTTAAATCGATTAGGTAAGAGATTGTATTTGAATTAGCTAAAATTAATCCCGATATCTTGTCATAGGGTAATCTAGATTCAATGAGGCTAGTCGACCTTACGAGGTTGAATTGCATTGCATTTTGAGGTAACGTCGATCTGAGTATGTCATTTATTTTCTAAGTCTGTAGAAGATATAAATGGATACGAACGGTATAACCGAAAATATGTATGCCCAATATTCAACTACCGATGACTCAAAAGCTAGATGCAGTCCAAACTTAAGCCCTAGCAATAATCCTAAATATAATGTAATAAAGAGCGGAGCAGTTCCAAAAACGATGAATCTATGGCTTCTAAGTTTGAACTTTTCGATATTCCGATATGGGTATTGTAGATGATGGTAGAAGACAGGCATTGATAGAAGGGAAGTAGCAAAAGTTATTGTAAACAATGCTATCATGAGAATTATTCCATCTTCAAACGAGAAATCGCTTGGCCGATTTATTGAAATATTAAGTAGAAATGCAAAGAGAAAACCCGATACAGTCGTTAGTACTGCGCTCTCTTTTAGAATAGTATCATAGTCTTTGGATATATCTCCGCCTGCTCCATATTTATTTGGCGTATCTGAGGTTTCCTTCCCCCTGTTATGGTTAGTGCTATCATCATCATCCATTTGATTGACTAGGCGTGCGAATAGTATAAGAAGGTTATCTGTGTCGATCTTCTCATCTTTATGATGCAGTTACTTAACTACTAAGAAAGAAATTATACCCACTTTTGACTGATATGATCTGAAAATACTTGGCAAAAGTATTCTCTATTGAGCCAGTAATGAGATATGATCCTACTCGTAGTAGTTAATTTGATCTGTGCTAATAATCAATTGGCTCTCCAATTTCAAATTTCAGATGAAAGGTAATCAGTGACGCACTGAGAACCTAGTCACCCTAATCTACTCGAAGGATTGTTATTTCCCTGTTTAATGTTTATCGCTCCGCCTCTTAGTGTATTTTTTCTGTTGGCACCGTGGACATAACAAAGTAACACGGGAGCTTGATTTTCTATCCCTGATTATACCCGTGCTACAGATCCAACATGGTCTACCAGCGCTTCTAAAAACCCAACGTCGGAAATCCCTTCTTTAATACCACTAGGTGCGCAAAGGGAATTGAAGCAACAAAACGTCCAGACTTGAAATATTCACACACCTTCGTACTCTTCCCTATGGTATTATTTTATAGAATTATTGGCATGACTTGGACTCGCTATTTTTGGTCATAGATTTGACTAACTCATAGATTGATCATTCGACAATTCAGTCTGTCTGAAGATTCTAGAGCTGCATAGGGATTTAAAACACACGTTGACCTATAAATCCAATTAACGTAGTAGATGGAGAATTCTTTATCCACATAGCTCATATCTGCTACAATACTTTAGCGTCTCTTATCTTCAGAGTGAGATTTATGAAATATTTAAAGGTAGTTTAGAACCAATTCCACAAAAATAATGGACGAAAAGCATAACCGCAAGATAATTAGAGTCATCTCACAATTCATCAAATCAGAAGTCAAGAAGAGCAAATCGGAAGGCGTGGTGATCGGTATGAGTGGAGGAGTAGATTCTTCGGTAGCGGCTTGCCTTGCAGTCAATGCGTTAGGAGCAGAGCAAGTTTTCGGCCTTATCCTGCCAGATTCGTCTGTAACTCCAAAAAATGATACCATGGATGCAGAGAAGCTCGCAACGAAACTAGGAATCAAATACAAAATTATACAGGTGGGGAAAGCTAAGGACCAGATTTTAAGATACCTTCCAAACAATAAATTAGCAAGGGCAAATTTTTTAGTTAGATTAAGAATGTCTATCTTGTACTATTATGCGGCTTTAGTGAACAGACTTGTTCTAGGTACAGGTAACAAGAGTGAACTGATACTAGGATATTTTACTAAGTACGGTGACGCTGTCGATCTAATGCCCATCGGCGACCTCTATAAGAGTGAGGTGAGAGAGCTAGCAGAATTCATGCAAATTTCTTCAAAGATTACTCGGAAGAAGAGCAGTGCAAGGCTATGGAGAGGCCAGACGACAGAAGGAGAAATTGGATTAGCATACGAGAAAATTGACTCCATACTTAAACAACTTGAGAATCTCGTTCGAGGAAGAAGGAATGCGAATCATCGAACCTCTGATGATATTCATACTAAAGTTAAAATAAACCGCAATTTTGAAAATAGCCAGAAGGAAGTTAGACGAGTATTAGCTATTATAGAAAAAAGTGGACATAAACATACGCCACCTCCCATATGTCGAATCGGATAGTAAGGTGGCATAGAATATTCACAATTCAAAATCACAATGTGTGTCTAGTTCTTCCATGTGTTCATTACAACCATTTCAACTGCCTCAATATGTAAAAATTCCTATATGCTCTCTTTACTTTTAGGATTTAACTTACCTGGGTTCAACAAACTCCTTCACTTGCGCTAAGATTTACATATGCTCGTAGAATCAGAACAATCGTATGACAGCGATACCTTTATACCATTTCAGCTTTTATATCATTTCCAATCTCTTATAACATTGAATTGAAATCTTCTTTCTTCACTTGATCGTTCTGTGATAAATATCTAAAATCTATGTTTGGATACAAAATCGCCATGAAACGTATAATCTTGAAATGTCATCTAAGACTAATTGTGATACTTGGAGATTTGTCGAAAAAGGAAGCAACCCCTTAATATATACCAATATTCCATACTAACAATATTCTAAATGCGGATTTTGATAGCTGAAGATGATCTTGATATAGCAACGCTGTACAAAAAAGCATTAGAGAAAAACAAACATAGCGTACTCATTACGTCGAATGGAAAGGACTGTCTTATGAACTATCTTACTACTCTGAAAAATCTGAGATCATCTACAATACAAACACGTGAGGCGGGTGTACAGATAAAGGATACTCACTCATCTCGATATGCTACTGCTCAACCGCGAACATTTGTAGATACTAACGCGTCTCCTTATGATGTCGTCATTTTAGATTATAGTATGCCAGGTATGAACGGGATGGAGGTAGCTAAAGAAATACTGAGTACCTATCCTCACCAAAGAATAATCTTTGCATCCGCATATGTGAAAGAGACATTAGAACAGTCCGTAAAAGAGCTTAAACAGGTGGTTGAGCTGATGCAAAAGCCTTTTGCATTGAAACAACTTACCGACACGATTGAGGATACTGAAGCATTTGAAGAATTAAGAGAACTTAACGTGGATGTTGACCGCATCAAAGGAGCTGAATTGACACATGAACAGATTTTTGATCTGCTCACTAAATTAAGGAGAATACAGAAGAATAGAACGTTTTGATTTTTCGATCTAGCAGTGAAATAACACAATAGGGGAAAAACTGTAGAAAGGGTGGTTAGATTACAAGATGAGAATTTCAAAGCCGAATTATGGAATACCCAGGGCTTAGTTCGATCTTGAGAGAATACTCAGTACATCACTATTCATCGGATTGGTTTCCAATTCGATTATGAGCACATGCTCCGAACACCATCAATAAGAATGCTTTTCTCTCAATTTCATTTGCTGATGGGGGGATGTGGAATGATGTAGAATTCAAATTTTTATAACTGTGAATGCTATTCAACAAATAAAACATAATTCTCTTTATCATTACCAGGATTTTAGATACAAACCTCCTAAAACCTCAAATACTCTGAATGTATAAAGCTAGCGCGCTAATATTGTAAATGATATTCGATCCCAAATCTGCGAACATATTACCATGGATCCAATCCAGAAATGAAAAAAATGCATGTACAGCTATAAAAGGGCCTCTTTTTAACCCGTCAAACATCTTACCTACTAACGTACTAAATCGAGATCCATGTCCTATTCTTTCACTTATATCAAGCGGTAACCTGGAAAAGAGAGCAGGAGTATATGCTCCTACCAATGGGAAGTCTACTACACACAAGCCCAACCCTATTTCTTCTTCAACTAACGGTAAGAGAATTTTAATCGTAGACGATGATCGAGATATCGCGAAATTTTTCAAGTTAGCTTTGGACCATGCCGGATTTATTACAGATGTTTACAGTGATCCGCTATCTGTATTGATGAACTTCAAGAAAGGGATGTATGATTTGTTATTACTGGATATTAATATGCCGCTGATGTCTGGTTTTGAATTGTATGGGAAGATAAGCCAGATTGATGATGGGGTCAAGGTTTGTTTCGTTACAGCCTTTGAAGAATATTATAGTGAGTTCAAAACTGCCTTTCCGCATCTAAATGAAGTAGAATGTTATATTAAGAAACCAGTGGGTATGGACAACTTGATACAAACTGTAAAATTACGGCTGGATTTCAAATAAAGTAAAATCAAATTCTTTTATTACAAGTAGTTGAGGCCATTTTGTGATAGCAGCGCATATACTCTTTAGCGACTTGGTCCCACGTAGGAAAAGTTCTTCCGAAGCGTAACGCCTCCTGTTCTTGCTTATGCCGTTCCTGCGGGTTTACGAGTAATCTTATTACATTACCCGCAAAATCAGATTCTTTGTCACAAACACATATTGCCCGGTTATTGATATTTAGTCCCTGTGCCCCAACTGAAGTGCTAACTATAGCCTTTCCAGCTTTTAATGCTTCTAAGATCTTAACCTTAATTCCTCCTCCTATTCGAAGAGGACACACGACAACCTGAGCAGACTTATAGTATGGATTAAGCGATTCTACAAAGCCGGTAACTTCGATATGCGAGGTTTTGTTGCAAGTCCTTGTTAGGGAGAAGACTTCAGCTGGCGGGGAATTGCCAACAAGATATAGTATTGTATTAGGGACACGGCTTATAACCAAAGGAAAAATACAATTGGAAAAATATAATGCTGCGTCAACATTTGGTTCATACGCAAAATTGCATACAAAGAGAACGGATGGACATCTACCATCTTGGAAATTCGAGTATTTCCTATATTGAAGAAAATTTGTATGTCGGTATGACCGGAGTTGGGATATAGTTGGTTCATGATCGATCCCGTTAGGAATCAATTGGACGTCAACTTTGGGTTCTATTCGGTTTATTGTTGTTTGATCTTCTGCAGTAAGGGCAACTATTTTTGTAGCTCTTCTCCAAAAGGAGCGTTCCCATAGAAATGTAAGATAGTATTCACGCCAATGAGAAAAAAAATCCTGAGATGATCTTGATAAAATAATTCTTTGCAAATCGAGCGAGTATTCAATGTTATGTTCGACAAGCACAACGGGAAGTTCTAAGCTCATTGGAAGTAGTTGCATCAAATAATAACCCTCAAGGTGCACTATATCATAGAAATGATCCCTCAAGAGTTGAGCAATTCTGTTGCCTCCTTCTTCTGAATAGTATCTGTTCATCAGCCAAGGACGTCTTTGAGCTTTCCCATCATGCTGTACGGGCTTCGATATTCTACAAAGACTAATGCTTGAACAATGAGGCTCTAAATACCTCAAATTTAAGCTATCTAATTCTGGTTCTGTGGTTAATGAGCATAAGTGTATTTTGAAATTTTTTCCTAGCCTAGAAATTAACTCGTACTCTCTTCTACGGCCCCCGCTGGCAGGTGGAAATGGCAGATGAGAGGTAATGAAAAGTATTTCCATTTGGGGCAACCCCATATTTTTTCGGCTATATTACAATTAGAAAACAAGTATAATAATACTTTCTAATAATACTTTCAATATGCCTCACGAT
>JAATVR010000046.1 GCA_014523665.1 Nitrososphaerales archaeon TH526 | reverse complement strand
TCCCCTTTAGTAACATGGGCGTAAGTAGCCACCTCAACTCACCTTTTAGTTTTGGATTCACAGAAGTAATGCTTATCCTTGCCAATCCCGATCTCTTGAATACGATACTACGATGTTTGCTTCTGCCGTAACCTAAATACGGATTAGAACCAGATGAAGAGTGTCTAAGTCTTCTGGGAGTATTTGGTGGTGAAGATGAAGATACAATTTCTGCCACCATTTTTGTCAAGAAAGGTTCATGACCTACGACGAAAATTTTAGCATCATACTTGAACTTTGCGAGTTCATTATATACTAGAGCTCTATCTCCTTCGGGAGCTAGGTCATTCCAAACCTGAACGCTTTTAAATTTCTTCTTCTTCTTGAGTTTTCCAACTGGACTGCGTTTTTTGGCAAAAAGGATGCTATCAACTATTTCAGCACTATGCCGTGCATGTTTTAGAGGACTTGTAACAATCGCATCTGGTATTATGTTCAGAGTCTTAAGTGCTTCGCCTGTACGCTCAATTTCGGCAATACCTGTGGTAGTAAGTGTTTTCTCGTTTATCCCATTTGGGCCCAAATTACGACCTAGACTTTTTCCAGCACCAGATTGTCCATGCCGTATTAGAAACAGATCCAATTAAGAGGTATCGTGGTGAGACAAAATGTTCCACGGGTCACTTTTTCTTGGTTGCATTCTTTATTCTCCCCTTATTATTCTTCGAAATTGTGCGCCGAGTTTTCTTTTTTTCTGGACTTGTGGTAGCTTTTGCTGAGTTGGCATTCTTACGTCCCTTCATTTTTTTACCCTGCTTCTTACCCTTCTTATCTAGCTTCTTCTCCTTCTTACCCTTCTTATCTAGCTTCTTCTCCTTCTTACCCTTCTTATCTAGCTTCTTCTTTTTCAATTTCTTCTTTGATGAAGTTCCTGATCCCTCTACTACCTCGGGAGTTCTATCCAATTTATCGTACAATGCAGCCATGCTTTCCTCAATTCGTTTTATTGATCTGTCATTGTCCTTTATTTTCTGATTAAATTCCTTCAGAGTCATTTGAATTTCATCTTGAAGAAGGGAAGAATCACTCGAACTCGATTCAAGATCAGCTTCTGCATCAAGATTATCCTGTATCAGAGTCTCGTCGGCCGTAACTTGATGGTTTGTTTTAATATTATCTTTATTGTCTTGAGTAGATTCTGACATACCAAACCATCTGGAGCGTGCCCTATATATTCCTTATAGTTCTATGTGTTCTATGGCGGATAATATTATATCTATTATTGGCAACGGATTCGAATTTTAGATTAATGTGGACCAGTCAAAGTCCAATCTTCAAGTTTAGCTTTCAAAATGCCAGTTCAGTATACTTAGGATGGCTTTAACGCAAGTATACATATACCACTTTATGATCCACACCAATCTCAATATTCCCGTTCCGCTCCCGGATCGAACTTTCATTTCGCACAACGTTCAAGCCACTATCTTTGTTGTCCTAACAAAAAAATTGTTATTATTTGCAGAAAGATCTCTATTCACGAATTTTACAAATTCCTCGTACTTGTTTTGTCTTTCTCGATTTAAATTCGAGAGTATTGAATGGATCAGAGTCAATCTAGTTCCTGTCCCTTTACGTTGCGTTAGATAAGCAATCATTGTATCATAATCATGAATGATGCCAAGCATATCTTGAACATTCTCTAGCTTTTCCATCAATTTCGATACATAGCCATCCTTCTCATTTGTCGGATTTTTATCATTATTGTCCGGCAAAAGTTCCAATAGGTAACGCAACTTTTTACAATCTTTTCTTAGTTCATGTAGCTCAGTTGTTTTTTTGTTGTCACTGACCACTATAGGAAGGTTATGCTCAATTCTGGTTGCAAATTTGCCAATCACCTTGCTGAATCTTTTCTTTGATCCCTTATTTGATATCTTAATCCTCCTTGTAAGTTTAGGAACACGCAGCTTCCTTAGCTCCAATGCAAAAGATATCGCTTCGTCCAGTTTTCTCTTCCTTTGTTTGGATATTGATCCTTCGATTGATCTTATTATATTCTGTTGGGCAGCATGCTTTTCATCACTAGAAAGCTTTTCGCTGATGATGTCAAAATCTCTGATTTGGCTATTTATGCTAAAAAGCTCTTTGCTGTACTCTGCATACTCTCTTATTACCCGTTTCTTTCGTACCTTCTTTGATGGAAGCGACCTATAGCTGGCCTCTAATCTTCTGATGGCTTTACGAATGTCATGTATGTTCTCCTCATTTGGCTCCTTTATGTAATCGTCAAGCTTATTGCTTACTCTTTGGATATTTCTCTCTGATTTGTCCAAGTATGTGTCAGAATCAAAGGAATCATAAAGATCATATAGGGTAGTCTTTGCCATCACTCTATATCACTTTATAATACATTGTTCGTATTTAATTTATGTCGGTTAGCGCGATCAAGATCGCAATTGCTTCTGAATTAGGAGACCTCTTGAGCATTTCGCTTGCGTTTCAAAATTCATATAAAATGCATACAAGTTATGTACTAACATACTATCCCGTATTCACATCTAAGCACAAAGCTTTATCAGGCAAAACGTCGCTATTATTTGTAGTGGAGAAAAGTTACAATTTAGTAGGATCCATGGACGAAATTTTAAAGGAACTAGACGCTGAAAAGGCACAGATAACTGTTTCAACGGAGATCAGAAGATTCAATAAACCTGTCACAATCGTACAAGGGCTGCAAGATAACAAAGATGTTATATCGCTAACTAAGTACTTGAAGAATAAAATTGGGACCGGAGGTACGTTTAAGGAGGGTAAAATAATGTTGCAGGGAAACCACAAAGGCGAAGTGGTCAATTTGCTTATGGCATTTGGCTTCGATGAAAAAATTATAGCTATCAGGTAATTAATGACTTAAGCCATTGGATGTAAAATTAGTTCCTTTAATTTTATTTTTGTGGCATGTTTTTTTACAGTTATTGAAGAGCGTCGCGGCTAGCATTATGCTTGGGCTTAAATGAACCAAACAATCAAAATGCGCTAAAATATTACGATTGCTTTCGCTTTTGTAGTGCTTTCTTGTTATCATCTGCGATCCTAGGAAATAAAAATGACTCATTAGTCATGTTTATCTTTTAAGCCCGTTTAGCGTAATATAGAATGACCCGACTACTGCCCGACCAGCAACTAGTACAGGAACGCTTACCGCGATCGCCGACATCGATATCTCATCAAGATAGGACTATTATCACTAGACGGTTTTCTAATAGGATACGTAAGGGCTGAAATGAATGGCAATATTATTATCGTTAATAGTAATGGGGATCAATTCCTTTTACCTGGCTGCAGAATAATCTCGCCTGCTAAGAGAATTATTAATGGCTTCGTGGTGGACGTGGAGTATCATGAACTATCAGAATACCGAATAATTGAGCATCCATCTGGAAATAACTGAATTACTTGATGGCTACTTCTCTGATCCTTGTCTCTGTTTTTGACTCGAAGAATTCTTAAAGGCAACTAACAAGGTCTGAATCTATCACCACTTTTTCCATTTGAATAATCAATATCATGCCAAATAAATTCCATTTAAGTGCCTTGGTCTTTAGAATATGCACTATGCGATTTTGCCTTGAAGTATGGGGAACCGATTACAAGAAAATTAGAGAGACATGCATTCTTGCTGAAAAGTTGGGTTATTACGGCTTCTATTACGGGGAGGCCCTAGCTCCAATAGACTTGGATTGCTGGACAGTCATATCCAGTTTAATAGCTCTCACTAACAAGATAAAGCTGGGACCCGTAATTACTTATTTGTACCCTCAATACCGAAATATAGCGTTATTGGCCAAACAGGCAGCAGTACAATGGTGGCATCCTTATGGAATAGATTATCCCAAAGAATCTGTAAGGGTATCAATGCTAAGAGAAGGCGTTGAGGTTCTCAGTACGTTATGGAATCAGCAGGAAGAAGATAAAGATGCCGCGTCTTCTACATATCCTTCTATCCACTATAATGGTAAATTCTTTAGGATAAGTGGAGCCTCGCCCTTCATTTTAAATACTGGTGCCAAATTCACGAAAGCAAAGATCCCTATTACTATATCCGCAAAGAAAAGCCTAATGTTACGTCTTGCAGCTAAATTTGCAGACATATGGGAGGCCTCTTATCTTTCACCACACGAATTTGAAATACTAAATTTCGAATTTGAAAGAATCAATCAGGGAATGAATAATGAAGTCAACAAGACCAATATGCCCACAGATAGAACTAGGACTGGTACGACTAAATCTATAGAGATCGACGTAATTATTGCTGATTCTGATTCTGAATTGGAATATAAGAAGAAGTTGTTTACCATGGAGAGAGGTCCTAGCTCGCATAGTCAAATACTAAAACATGGTTTGGTAGGTACACCTGAAAAAGTGGCAGACCGAGTTAAGGAATACACAGATACGGGTATTAACCAATTTCTCTTAGCTTTCCATGAGCCTTTTGATCTAAGAGCATTAGAATTGTTTGCGGACGCCGTTAAAGGAATTTGAGGTTTTCAAAAGATTATCCCCCTTACTTCCCGTAACTAAAAAGAATAGTCAAGGCGAATTCTGTAATTGCCACGACAACGTATATCTAATCTATAAAAGATCATTACGAAATTAGATTACTAACTCCTATTATCTGTATCTCATGTTCCTTTGGGGGAATCATAATATTCATAGTTAGTACCTTTCCATCATCCGTTGTTGCTATTCTATCAATTGGAAGGTCTTTACCGTCCAGCATTATAGACAAAGGATTCTGACTACCTGAATATTCATTGGAAGCCACCTTGATACCCAAGGGACCACCATCTGGGTTATAGTGCTTCACCCCAAATAACATACTATCGCTTGCATTGTCATATTTTAGATCCCTAATCGCAACTGGTCCTTCAAGATCATATCGTACCACCTTACTATTGTCTATGCTCAATTTATTCATCTGCGGATTTATATCAACACCCGCGCAACTATAATACTCTATTCGAGATTCACTGGTAGGATCTGGGATTGCAGTAAAGGTCATCTCTTGACCAGGCTCTATGACAGGAATTGTGTTGCTCTTCACAGAATCGACCTGCATCCTGTTCTTATCATGCGCAGATGCATATACAGCAACATTCCGCAGCTCGAATGGACCTGAGTTTTTGACGGTTCCTACAAGAGCAGCATTATCTCCGGACGGAATATTGGTGTAGTTCAAAGTTACTAGGCCGTCGTAGTTAGGAGTAGATAGTTTCTCGAAATTAATGATGAATGGTTTTCCAATTCCAGTTAAGGTAGTCTGACTCTCTGGATCTGTCGATTTGATTGAAAACTTGAATGGCGAGACGCTATAAGGATAGAGAATCCTGCTATAGGGAATAGCTTCTTCTATTACCGTTGTTTCAGCTGCGTTATCAGTTTTAGTTGTTACATATACTCCAAGCTTGATTTCTAATGGTATATCCCCGGTGTTCTGAACGACTCCCATCAGTTTTATCTCCCCGTCGGCACCTCTAAAGGGGGATTTGGCATCAATCTCTACTACTACATTGGTGTCGTTATCTGTGACAGCATTTACATATGGAAAAGAAATCAACGTTGTCACGATAGCAGAGGGTAACAATATTACTATCGGTATTATTAGAGCAAGTGACGTGCTTCCTAATCTGTTCGTACTTGGTCCTCTCGAACCCGATAACATCGATAATACTACCGTTATTACCTGTCCAAATAGTCTTGTCTGCAAAGATTCACACATGGAATAAAGATAGCACACGTTAGTGAATAATCTATGTCAGGAATCTTTGTGATAAATCACAATAGGTATCAACTATGTATTACTAATGATGATAAAGAAGACTGCCCAATTCAAACTTGAGTCTATTCAAAACAATTGCGATGCTTTCAACTGGGCTCATGACCAGATGAAGAGATACGATGAATAGGTGATGCTTAGCATAGAATAAGCCAGAATTGAAGAGAGTTGACTATTTAAACATTTGAATATTTAAACATTTGAATATTTAAACATTTGAATATTTGAACATTTGAACGTATTATTTCAAGTCCCTCAAAAGTTGGTTAGTTATTACGATTTTTTGAGTCCAAAATGTCTAACAAGAACTAAAGGAAGCTGTCTAGGTCCGGTTTTGAATATCGACAGACTAGTAATTAATTAGAAGAGTTCTGGTTGTGTTGGGCCATACTTCAAAATTCTTGATTGCGTCGTGTGTCCCATCATGATAAAATATGACCAAATTATAAACCCCCGACGGTAGATCAAGGTTGAATGTACTGTCGATCGAAATTGTCGATTTTACAGTGTATCCCCCATTTTTTTCAAATAAGGTGGAAAATCCAGAGGTCTTATATGCTAAGACCGTAGCTCCGATTGGAGACAATGTATTATGACTAATTACTTTTCCTTTTACTTCACCCATACCGAGTGGATCTGATAAAATTGATGTATTATCAGCCCACTCATCTTTTAAAGTGCTAATTCCCCCATTGTTAAAAAAATCAGCAATCATTATCAATGATCCTATTATTCCTATAACAATAACGACAGAACACAATATGTAGACTCTTTTCTTTCTACTCACTTTTGTTTTAGAATAGTAGTCTGATCCCACTGTACCGTTACGATAAGGAAATTTATGGCTCATAATACCTCACGTCCGATTCCGATTCCAAACATTCTGTTGTTCCCAAAAGGCGTCTCGCTGCATAATTTCATGATCTCTATTTGGTTTAAGTCTGGTTTTAACTCTAGTACATACTCGATATGAGTATTCAAGGACGATGGCACAATGTATCATTCATTCGTTATGGTGCACAGAGGATCTCATTAATTGGGTAACATCTGTATTATGGCTCGATTATCGTACATACTCGGATTGGCTTAGCAATAATCAAGCCGGTCAGTCATGGAAATGATGAATCCTTACGACACGAATTTGTATCAACCCGACCTTAGTTCCAAGTTAACAAATGTATCTATTTTTCTTCTTTCTTCTTTCTTCTTTCTTCTTTCTTCGTATGAGATTCATTTCATACTTGTTTCTTATTTGTACTATCGACTATTGATTTATTCAAACGATAATTTAGTAGAGTAATAATAGTTCCAAGCTAGTACCATCAATATGTTCAAAGCAACAAAATTCAACATTTGTGTGATAGGAATGATTGTAGGTACAGCCCTTATTAGCCTGCTTCCCTTTATGGGACTAGCATGCAACCATTGTATGGCGGGAGGTTAGCCCACTCACAGATGAGAACGTACCTCCTAGTCTCTTTATTTTCTTGTCCAGTTGTATTTGTTAAAATCGAGTTTTATATTCTGATGAGGCAGGTGCCGCAACCGTTATCTAGTCCAAAATTGCTCAGCTATTTGTAACAAAACGTAGAATTGTGACCATATTGCCTAGAAATAACTCATCATTATCTTCGGTAGTGAATTCCAGAGGGAATATTGTATTGGAATAGTCTAAGTTGATTGTGTTATGAAACCTACAATTGGACTTTGAGCAAATCTCTGTCCTGGTTCAGAATTTTCATCTAAAGTTAAAACGAGAACCTTGTTTGCTAGTAATAGTCTCGCTCCTACATCATTCCATACTTGTTGCTGTTGGTTTCCCAACTTTTGGATTACATCTACTGTTCCTCCGATTTGCATATTTCCATCATTCTCTTGCATTGAATTAACCGTTAGGTTGCTAATCATGAAGTTCTCACTTGCACCTTGCTTCAAAGGAATACCTTTGGAATTGCTCAATACGTCAAAATTTACAAGTAAAACAGAGTTATTACCTTGCTCCGAGTTAAGAGACCAGTTTCCTAACAATACCTTCTCCACAGTTCCGTTATTCAAATTAATCCCCGAGCTAGCAATTTTACCCGAAATCTGTCCACTAGTAGAACCTGCAATATCCGTGAGGTCATTCAGAAGTCCTTGTATCGATCCTCTCAGATCACCGCCAAGGCTTGTATATGTTAACTTCGATGGAGCAACCATTGATTGTGGAAATTGGTTGACTGATGCAATAGCATTTGTTGGTTGTAATGAGAACATGAAGGAAATTGAAAGAACTGATGCTGTTGCCGCTGCCAAAACGAAAATTGTTGTGAACCTATTATAACATGAACTAGAAATCATTACTACTCCTGATTCTTTCACCTTGTAGTATATAAATAATAAGGATCATCGCTGTACTCCAGTTGTAGTGTCCCCTACATTCCACCAGTTCGTTCTTTTTCTCGTTTAATCCCATTGTTTCGCCGTGGACATGACATAAATGCATGCCAGAGCCCGTATTTAATCTTCAATATATCTATTGATTTAAAAAATTATTATGCCCAGAGATATCTACGAGCATGACTTCGTCTTCATGGTTTGGTCAGACTATCGCTCTTTGGAACCCAAGGATCTTAAGAAAAAGCTGCATATCACCACCCCACAACCTTGTGTCGATGTCAAAATAGGATTACTAATATCGAAACTAATTATCGCCATAACAATGTGCTCTAATATTGAACCCCTTGTTCACTTTTATTGCAAAAAGTCTTAAGAATGAATAGACCATGAAACTAAGATTTGATGAATGATGATGAAGCACTGCTAGTACAATAGACAGTTCACTTAATCATAAAGTGATAGAATTGGAAACCAATCACAATAGAAATTACTTGGAGACTCAAAAAATGATTGAGAGTTATGGTTATAAAGAAGAATTTATAGCTGCTGTTAAGGAAGAAGATACAGCGCTAGACAAAATAATAGACGCATACAAACGGAGAATAATGAAAGCATGATTTCATCTTTTTAAGACTAGCTTCTATATTCACAATTCTTACCTACGGCCTTAACATGTACTATTTTAAATTATTTTGAATTGATCAACACACCGTTTGTAATTCTTGCCAAGTTAAACAAGCTAGTGGAACTACCGCGGTTATCATCAGATCTGACACGCTATATCTGGTCAACTTTAGGAACCGTAGCTAGGGACATATGGTATCTCGTCCCTTTGAATCGCAAATCAATAATAAGCATGCCATTTATCTTAT
>JAATVR010000473.1 GCA_014523665.1 Nitrososphaerales archaeon TH526 | reverse complement strand
GCTATGCCTCGAAGGCCAGACACGACCAAGATCGGTCTTGATATTAACGAATATGAGGCTCCGATTCTTGTTGCGGTTCTAAGTAAAGAAGAAGCTTCAGCTCTTAAAAAGGATCCTAATGTGGCTAGTGTTGATAAAGATGTAAGAGAAGTCTTTGCGTTGCCTACTGTAGAAGGTCAAGAGACCATGGCTGCCGCATCTGAAACCATCCCGTGGGGCATTGACAGGATAAGGGCGCCACTTGCATGGGATATATCCAAAGGAAAAGGAGTTAAGGTTGCCGTTTTGGATTCTGGTATAGATTTTACACATCCGGACATTGCTCCCAACTATAAGGGTGGAATAAGCTTCGTGCCTAGTGAGACAAGTCCGAGAGACTTTAACAGGCATGGAACTCATGTCGCGGGTACGATCGGTGCTGCTAAGAATGATTTTGGAGTAATCGGTGTCGCCTCATCCGCTTACCTCTATGCTGTCAAGGTTTTGGGATCTAATGGCTCAGGTAACTGGAGCTGGCTCATAGCAGGGATAGATTGGTGTATCAACATCGGTATCCACGTAATTAATATGAGTTTGGGAGGATCATCTGCGCCGATTGCCCTTCAAACTATGTGCGATTTGGCATGGAACAAAGGGCTAATACTTGTCGCAGCGGCAGGAAACGAAGATGGCGCCGATGCTGACGACACAGTGGGTTATCCTGCCAAATACAAGTCTGTTATTGCAGTTTCAAACGTAACGGATACTAATGTTTTGAGCCCAAGTAGTTCTAGAGGTCCCAAGGTGGAGCTTTGTGCGCCCGGAACAAACATTCTTTCAACCGTCCCGGGGGGAGGGTTTAGTAGTTTGACCGGAACCAGTATGGCCTCCCCCCACGTAGCTGGTACAGCAGCTCTTGCTTTATCCACACATAGGTGGCCACCATCTGGCATGGCGAATAACACGGCAATTAGAAGATTACTTGCTCTAACCGCTGATAATTTAGGGGTTCCTAACCGGGATCGGCTGTATGGTTTCGGCAGAGTAGACGCAGAAGAAGCAGCTTTCTCTATGTCAGTACCGACATCGGTACCTGGAATACCCTAGAACGAATCCACTTTCTATTTTAGTTTTATCGATACCTTGAACTTAATGCATTGTTGATGGAGAATTGGAATCAATTTTGGGCTACTTTTTCAAATTGGTTAGAATGTCAACAGTCTAGAATAGGTGAATTCGACAATTAAGTCAACAATCGTATTGATTGTCACCACATTGGGTTGCTCTTAATAGTAGGATCATCTTAAACATCCGATGAAAACATTTCTTAGACCAAAGGCGTAAGGTAACTACGATTGTAAGTAGTGCACAAGTGCTAAATTTAGGATGGGAAAATCCTTCGGCAGTATGGTAAAATGTATTAATCAAAAAAGGTACAACAAGAGAGTGAGATGAGTTCAGTAATTAGTAATGAAGTAATGAACAAGGTAACAGAAGCAACCGGAAACAATGTTGATACGAGAATCCCCGTAATAATTACCCTTGAAGCGAGTTATGGTTCTAATTTCTCTTCACTTGAAAATGAGGGCTTTTCCGTTAACAGACCGTTCCCCGCAATAAATGCAGTAGCTGGAACAGCTTTAGCAAGCAGTGTAATCAAGCTTGCCAAACAACCTGGAGTAAGGAAAATTGAGTATGACGGAGAAGTCAGGGCTTTGTAAGAAGGCTCCTGTTATAGACTAGTTCCTCATCAGTTTGATGTCAAGTTTAAAGTTTTGAGAAGGTGTAGATGCGTTCATCAGTTCCTGTTATAATCTGAATTTCTATTTCGAATTTTCGAAATAATCTCAAGAGATCAACTTCTTTCATAACGTAATCCATCACTCTTGTGAAAGTCACATTAGCTTACACAACCACCAGTACATTTATCTATTTTTGTTATGACTAACGATAGGTAACAAATCAATATGGCATCAAAAAATAAAGCGTCAAGGCCTGGTGGAGGTCATACATCAGTTTCAAATAAACCTGAAGAAAGTTTGCGTGCAGAGGATGCAGAATTTTTTGCCGCCGAGTCTGTCCATGAGGAACCGTCTGAGGGAAAAGCCGGGAAAGTATCTAAGGCAAGCAGTGGAGGTACAGAGGACGTTCCTGGTCACAAAAAGACATCAGGAGAATCAATATCTACCGCTCCAGACACCTCCGGGCTTAGGGATATAGGTGAAGCATCATTCGGGGTTTTTCCAGAGACTGTACATCTTCCCGATGACCGTGTCCAAATAACTAACACATCTGCCTACCCATGGCGTGCTCACGCTTCATTACGTATAACGGCCGCTGACAATTCGCAATGGATCGGTACTGGATGGTTTATTGGTCCTCATACACTGATGACTGCCGGGCATGTAGTGTATATCAAGAATAGCGGTGTGCCGGGCCGCGATGGTTGGGTAAAAAGTATAATAGTTATGCCAGGACGAAATGGTAACACTCTTCCTTATGGGCAAGTCACTAGCTTTAACTTTAGATCAGTAACAGGGTGGATCAATGATGGGAACGAAAATTATGATTATGGTGCAATTCTGCTCTCGACAGAGTTAGGAAATACTGTTGGTTGGTTTGGTTTTGGCGTATACTCGGACGCTGAATTAGTAGCCTCGACTGGAAACCTCTCTGGTTATCCTGGCGATAAGCCTTCTGGAACGCAATGGTATGATTATCACAAGATCGCAAGCGTGAACAGTCGTAAGGTGTATTATGATATTGATACATATGGTGGACAGAGTGGGAGTGCAGTGTATAGAGTCATAGATGGTAATCGTTATGGTATAGCAATTCATGCATATGGCGGATCAACCACTAATTCCGGAACCAGAATTAGTACTCCGGTTTATAACAACATGAAAGCATGGAAGGCATAGATTCGACTCCCATTATAGAAGTATTCTGATTGGGATTGGGATTGGGATTTTGGCTACCAAACCTATTCTAATTTTTGGAAATGTCAAAGATGAAAAAGGCAATCCAATCGCTGAAGCGAGAGTTTCGTTTGTTGGTGGGCCTGTACCTCTCACCGATATTGCGGCATTGACTGACAATAAAGGAAAGTTTGTAATTACCGCTCCTACACCAGGAGAGTATACAATTGAAGTCGTATCAGAGGGTTTCGCCCCTTGCAGGGTCAAAATATCGACTGGTGACAGCGGCGAAAGTCGAATTGAAATCAGGCTCTCAAGAAGTGGAAGTTAGCTTCATCATATCTCATCAGAACGTAATTGCTTGTCAGCAAGGTACTAATCTCATACACTAAGCAAAAAAGTTAATCCATTTCTCAATCACTTGAGCATAAATAGTTGTGTATCTTGGAACACGTGAATGTGTAAAACTCAATGAATGGTCTTGTTGAACATGATATAATTTAATGTTAGATCTTTTTAAGAATATCAAATTTAAAATGTGTGTAGGGAATCTCGTATGTGCAGGCTTAATAGTGAAGTAAGGGAATTATTTGGAAGCGTTGAAATTCGATAGAATTAATTAGATTAACTTCAGCAGTTCCAATTTCTTAATATTAAGATCTTTAGTTAACGCAAGAATACCAATCATAATTAAAATTGCAATGGCCCCAATCATGAGTGACTTTAATACTTGTATTGTGATAATGGTATGAAGGTACTCGCTTTAGAAGCTTAATTTTTTTCCGTCAATGAAATAGGAGAGTATCATTGATAATATGCTTTATTCTAACCAATGATATATCATGTTTACTTAGATTAAAGTTCTTTTTGAAGGGATATTTTATTGACATACGATGTTAGAACGGGAGACAGGTCTATCCGCCCGGATGAACAGATCGAAGGCAGCCCCCCCTTTAAGTAAATCGGTGATAACATCAATAGCCTAGTAATCAGAATTTAAATTAGTCCATGAACATTGCGACTAGCAACAATTTCCATCGCAGTTGCACCCTCCTGAGCTTGGACGGGATAAGATGCACTTTTTGCAAATTCAACGTCGTCTTGGTAGAGTGTTAGCACCTCTTCGGTGAGGTATATTGCTATGTTACTGTAGTAATTTTTTACAATGTGATAAACAGAGCAAATCATGTGTGTGTCAGAAAACTAGTAAGACTATATATTTATGGAAGGTATTTATTGTGCATGATACAAGCTCACTGTAACATAGTTCCACCCGATATCTTGTATGAAATAATTAAGCAAGGGAAAACTGCCGAAGAAAAAGAGAAAGCCATTCGCACACTTGAAATATCTGAGAGCTTACGGACGCAACGGACAGTACTAACTAGAATCCATGATTTGAGGGCACCCAAGGTTCTAGAAAAAAGGAGAATTATTTACGACGCAAACCATGCGGAGGACATATTTTCATTGCCTGGAACTCCAAGGCGATCCGAGACCGATAGTCAGGACACGGGCGATGGCGATGTAGATAACTGCTTCATCAATACCGGCCGAGTATACGATTTCTTTAAAAAAGTCTTCAAGAGAAATTCTATCGATGATGACGGAATGCTATTGCAGTCATCAGTGCATTTTGGTACTGATTTTGATAATGCAGTTTGGACAGGAAGCCAAATGGTTTACGGTGACGGTAGTAATGTAATATTCAGGAAAGGTTCTCTAACAAGTCTGACCGTTACTGCTCATGAGTTAACCCATGGGGTGACTGGCAGTGAGGCAAATCTTGTTTATAGAGGTCAACCGGGAGCTTTAAATGAACATATGTCAGATGTCTTTGCAATTATGTGTGATCAATGGGCCAGCAAGGAAACGACCGAAAGTTCTGATTGGTTGATTGGGCGCAATATCCTACTAGGAAGTGGAAATGGACTACGATCTCTTAAGGATCCGGGTACTGCTCATCCATCTGACAAACAGGTTAGTCATATGAAAGACTATCATACTGGGATGCGAATCCACTATAGCTCAGGAATACCCAACAAGGCGTTTTATGTTACTTGCGCAGAAATTGGTGGTTTTTCGTGGGAAAAGGCTGGTAAGATTTGGTACGTTACCTTAAGAGATAGGCTACGGGAGTACAGCAAGTTCCAGGATGCAGCTGACATAACTTTTGAAGTCGCAGGAGCTTTGTATGGAAAAGATAGTGATGAACAAATGGCAGTGCACACTGGATGGGAATCAGTTGGTATCGACGCAAAACTACTAAGCGCCAGGGCCGTGAATCTTGATACTAAAACGAGGATCCTCGATTAATTCTCGAAATTTGTTTTGAATCCTTCAATGAGAATTGAATTTGCTCAATATGGAGGGTTTGCTGGAGTGGAATTGAAATCCCTATTCAATTCCGCTTCTATGCACTCTAATGAAGTACAAACATTACGGTCTCTTCTCGATTCAGCTAAATTTTTTGATTTACCTTCACAAGCTCCACCGTCTCCAAGAAATGGAGCTGATTATCTCGAGTATAAGATAATTGTGGATTTAGAAGATGGGCGGATTCACTCGGTGACTACAAATGACCTTGTCATGTCGTCTGAGCTGGCGCGGTTGGTAGCATTTCTAAGGCGAAAAGCCAATGATGCAGCAATGCATGAAAGGAAGCTAGAGTAAGAAAATGGTCAAAGAACAGGCATTGTGAGCAGTTGGAACACGTGAGAGTGTTTCTTCAAATTTTTCGTTGGTTCGGGGTGGATTTTTACACAAAGTGTATCTTAAAAAAAGTGTAAGACTCGAATGAACTTGTTACTAATTCCATGATTGATAGTAGTGCAATAATCGCTATTTATGACAACTGGTATAATGTGAATCAACCAGAAATAATATTGTAAAATTATAAACTTGATCTAAATAGACTAATATAGTTCAGTGTATTTGATATTTTGTAAATTATGAAAGAATGGTGCATTTTTACTTATATGGCGGGCGACAACAATCTAAGTGAATACGGGTTAATGGATATCTCTGAGATGCAAGAGACAGGCTCTAGCAAACAAACTGATTGTCTTGTTGAATATGACTCTCACGGAGAACAAGAACAACATCACAAAGGAACTATACGTTATAAAATTACTGAAAAAGATCCCAGAACTGGCGAAGCTCTTCGTGCGGTAGTAAAACGACTAAAGGAAACAGACAGCGGAGATCCAAAAACATTAACAGCGAGTCTGAAGTGGATGCAAAAGTATTCTGGTGCAGGTCATAATATTGTAGTATTATGGAATCATGGTAGTGGCTTCCGTCTCGATCGGGCAGATACAACCCCTGTTGGATCCAGGCCGCGCGGAAAGCTTGGGTCATTATTTAATCATAGTAATGCAGGGCCTTCAGGGAAAAATATCTTGTATGATGATATGAGTGGATCATCACAGGATACTAAGGAACTTGTAAATGCTTTTAATAAAGCGGGCTTTTCCGAATCCAAGAAAATTGATATTCTTGGCTTCGACGCTTGCCTGATGAATTTGGTAGAAATAGGGTACGATATGGCAAAGTATGCAAGTTTTATGGTTGGATCCGAAGAATTGGAACCAGGCGAGGGTTGGCCATATGCCCTCGATCTGGGAGCAATCAATAAACCCGGAGCACAAGCGAAAGCCCTTGCAATGCAATTTGTTGAGAATTATGATAAATTTTACAGTAATAAAAAGGACCAGTGGCCTACTACTCAGTCTGCAATAGACCTGAGTAAGGTTACCAAACTAGCCGCAAGTATTGACAAGTTAGGAAAAGCCCTTAAAACAAAGTTGGATAAAGACTATGATGCAGCAATGAATCTTATTTCAAAGATGCGAGAAAAAGTGCAAATGTATGCGCCTTCACATGATTATGATGATTATATTGATATCGGAGACTGGGCCAATCTCTGCAAAAGAAACTTCGAAGACGAAGATGTCAAAGAAGCTGCAGAAAGTATCTTGAAGGATTTGGACGCTGCAGTAATCGCCAATAAACACAGAGGTACAGAGGTTGAATATTCCCACGGACTCACTATGTGGTTTCCTGAAAACCAACACAAATACAAGCTACACAGAGATAAATACATGATACTATCCATGACAAAGGAGTATAAAAACTGGAATGAATTTTTAGCAACCTATCATACCGAACG
>JAATVR010000472.1 GCA_014523665.1 Nitrososphaerales archaeon TH526 | reverse complement strand
CCAAGCGTGAAAAAGTAGTTGTTGGCCTGAGCGGAGGACTTGACTCGGCGGTGACTGCTTGTTTGGCTGTTAGAGCTTTATCGAATAAGGGTGTATTTTCAGTAATACTTCCCGATTTTCCTATAACCCCAAATTCGGATGTAGATGACGCAACTGAACTTGCAAAAAGTCTATGTATTGAATTTGAGATTATGAACATAAATAATATTAAGTCAGAATTCCTAGCCTGCCTTCCCAGAAATCAGTATGCGGAAGGTAATCTGACTGCCAGGATTAGAATGTGTATCCTATACTATTACTCGTTCATCCATAATGGATTAGTTTTAGGAACATCAGATAAAAGTGAGTTACTGCTCGGATATTATACAAAGTTCGGCGACGGCGCGGCAGATTTGTTCCCATTGGGGGACGTATACAAAACCCAGGTCAAGGAGCTTGCTGAATATTTAAAACTTCCACTTTCGATTCGGCAAAAGAAGAGTAGCCCGAGATTATGGAAAGACCAAACCGCTGAAGAAGAGCTTGGAGCTAACTACGACGAAATTGATGAAATTCTTAAGAATCTGGAATCCACGGGGTATAGGGGGACCGGAATTGGGCATAATGGTTATAGAATTTCAGAAAAGAAGATAGATGGGATTAAACAAACGATCAAAAAGAATGCACATAAAGTAAGACCTCTAAAAATATGTGAAATTGTCAGAAGTCTTAATTTAGGTTGAATTAGCGGTTTCAATTGCGTATCTCCGGCTGTTTTAAGAAGGGACTAATAGTGATTTGCACAGTAGAGATCTTTGGCAGTTATCTCGAGTCGTACTAATAAAGACTTCTGTATTAATATCTGTATCTAATATAGTACCACTGTTGCTCTATATTTGATTGTCTATGTCTCAACTCAATATCAAACTTCTCTACACAATGAATCGATGGTTCCTTACAACTAAGCGCTCAATAATTCAGTGGAAGGTAGAATACCTCATATAATTATATGTCACCTGACTATGAAAACGTCTGGCCCTTAACAAATGAAAGTGATTTAGAAAAATTAAATAAGATTCTATACACTAGCCCCTAAAATGTTCAATTTGATATCCCTAAAACAGTAATATGTTAGATCACACCTAATTCCAAGTCCTCTGGAAGAGAACTTGTTCAGGTGGCTAGTATGAATGGAGTTCTATTTTATGGAGCTTTAATTCTTTCAACGTTCCGAACAACTCGGAACACTTTTCGCACTTCCACTGGTTTGCTCTGGCCTGCTCGTAGCTATTGTAAGTAGTGTCCTTACTTTCATACCTTCTTGTTTTGAAATTATATACAGACTGGTTATAATTTACTCTGTACTTCAATTTAGAAAAGTCTATCAATGTGTTTCTTTCTTTTGCAGCATCTTAAAAACTATCTGTCACAAATATGAATAAAATTTAGTTGTAACATTGAATGTATTGTTTAATTAGAAAAACTTTCAGTGTAAAATTTGCAAGCTTTATTGTTACGTTCAACTATCAAGAAGTGTAGTTATATTTTTTTATCTTATTGGTTAGATAAGACTGACCAGTATTAATGATCCTATTAGAAAGCAATAAAATGAAAACAGGTAGAATTCTCCTTTGTTGATGATGCTAATTAGGAATCTTATTGACACGTATCCCACCGCAGCCGCTGAGAGTATCCCGATTATATAAGACTCCAGTGGAATTTGATAAATTTCAACCTGAGGAATGTTACCTGCAAAAACCAAGTCATATAACCCTGCCCCTAGAATAGCTGGAATTGAAAGTAAGAAAGAATAAGTGATTAGCTCGGATCTTTCAATGTGCCTGAACATTCCTATAGAAATGGTTGCTCCACTTCTTGAAATGCTTGAGAAAATGGAAAGTCCTTGTCCTATGCCTATCAGAATGGCATCAAGTTTTCCTACTGAATTTGTGCCCTTGCCAATAAACCTTGTGACAAATATCATTGCGCCGCTTATTATGAAACCCAACCCTAACGACCACATATTGTAAAAGGATTCCTCAAAGATTGACCTGAACCCTACCCCCATCAACGCTGTAGGAACCATCCCTAGTATGATAAGTAGTAGATACCTTCTACCCCACTTGATGTTCTTTAAATCCACTTCAGTATTATTGCTATTTTTCTGATGAACTGGTATAACCGATTTTAGGATCGAGAGTAGCTCACGTCGGTAGACCCCAATAACCGCTCCAAGTGTACCAAGATGCAATACAATATCAAAAAATATTGGAACTTGAAGATTCATGGCAAGCTGGACTAAGGCCAAATGTCCAGAGCTGGAAATAGGAAGCCATTCTGTGAGTCCTTGAACAATTCCTAGGATCAGCGCTTGAATCGCATCTATCATAATACAAGGGAATAATTTAGATACCCTATTTAATTTCACAGTAGGGAGAAGTAATTGAGTAACATAGTTAAGAACGAGATGAACCGCCCCTGATATTTTGGATCTGAAAATTTATTTCTCACCACAGCACGCGGAATTTTCCATGACTAGATTGCAGATGAAATATAGGTCACATGGGGAGGCTGAATATCCCATTGAAGAACAAAGCAGTAAATAATGTTGGTGCAATCAGTCTAGAATTTGATCTAAATTAAGACTGCAGTCAAGCACTCTCACTAGTATACAGATCTTATGATTCCCCTATTTCGGGTCATCTTTGGATTCATGGGCTGCTGCTCTCTCTACTTTCATTTGATTCGAATAAGCCGACGGAATTAGTGGTCTTAATATACCATGGATGAGATTTCATGCTATTGTCAAAATGCACAGATCATTCAGATTTCTTTGACGACAACTGTGCAGGTTGCAAGAGAGAGTATGCAGAATTGAAAGGTCATCATGACATCCCTCAGCAAATGAAAAGAGAACGACGTCGATCATCAAAAGATGAGTTTTCAAACTATAAAGAATTTGGTGAGGAGCGCGCTAAAAAACTCTATGAAGAGCTGATCTTGCAATATTTGGGTAAAGAAGTGGGCGAACTGGAGGCGGCCGAACGAGCACGAGTGATAATTAGAAAACAATGTATGGTAAGAGGAATTGAAGTCTGGCCGTGGGTGGGATAATCAGTTCTCTTACGGTAAAATACGAATGGAGTGAAAAGGGAGTCGTCACAGTGTGACGCATGTTTGAATATAAGTTAAATTTATCCCTCTTGTCTTGAACATATAATTGGTATACATTTCATTGCATTTTTGTTGTGCGCTCCACTCCAATAGTTATAAATACTAACACCCAATACACCTTGCTAAATTGCATCCGTTACTCATAGCGGCCATGGCAATAGGTATG
>JAATVR010000471.1 GCA_014523665.1 Nitrososphaerales archaeon TH526 | reverse complement strand
GTATTACTCGAACAATTTATTGATTATATCGATAAAACAATTCAAAAAGTATACCAAGATAGAGGGACTGTATATCCTGTATTCTTAGGTGCTAATCCTTCTCCGCAGATCTTAAGAGAAGAATTAATCACAAATAAACCCAGATACAGAAAGCTGGCAAAATGGCAAAGTAAAATTCCTGATGTTGAAATAGATGGACTAAAAATAAAAGCTCTGCAAATAGCTACTGCAATACAAGGCTTTCATCTTCATCTACAGGGTCAAAATCCAGCTCATACTACTCTTATGTTCAATCATATATTAAACATAATTCCATCAGCAATATTACTTGGAGCTAATAGTAGATTATTTGCTGGCAAGATATTCTCATTCCATGAACCACGAATTTACCTTTATGATCAATCAGAAGAGCAGAATTCTGGATTCCCATCTATTTCAAAATATTTAGATGGCGTAGAAGATTATATTGATTATATAACCTCAAGGAAACCTGTGATTGCAAAAGACTATTTTGGGCTTGAGAAAGAAAGACATGATGATGCACGCATTAGACTAAACTCTAATTTTTATCGTATTGAAATAAGAGTAATGTCCGTGTCCAACTCCTAAGTCGTTACTTTCAATGATTGAATATTTTATTGGGTACTTATATAGAGCAATTAATGAAGAAAGACAATTACGATCATTATCAGTTTTAAGAGAAGAGAGGATGGCTGTTGTTAGATCAGGCTACAACGCCCAAAGTCATTTTAATATTATAGATACAATAAGGAACCAAATTGATTTCGCAAAAAAGGGTCTAGCTGATCTTGGTTTAAAGGAAGAATTTCTAAATATATTAGATAAACGGATAGAAAACAGAAATAGTCCTGGGGATTATGTAGCTAAATTATGGCATGAAAAATTTAATGGTTCCTTAGAACAGACTGTTTCTGAGATAATAGCTCACATCTGGGAGAAAACAAAAACTAATCAACCAATAATTTAAACGTAAATACTATCTTATTGAATTTCAATTAACTCCAATCCAATTGGAAAAAGTTACATCTGGAGTCAAAATCATTATAAGTATAGCATATAAATTACTGCCGACTTTTAGACGTGCACTCGATCTCTTTTAGAATCTGTCTAGCACTTCATTAAGTATTGAACATATTTAATTCGAGTTGATTCCTCCTAGAAATAAGAAAGTTTTGTGTTTTGAGAGAAAAGTATTGGCGGGGGGGTAGTTTATAAAATTGGCAGTTGCACCCTATTTACTTCAATGGCTTTTGACAACTGTTATTTTTCACAGTAGGAGCCGCATATGATATCCTGGACCAAGTAACTATCTATCATTAATCGCGAGAGCCCATGGGGTTTGTTGAAGATATTCCCTCGGCCATAAAGTATCAAGTTTTTTCCATGAACTACCTGAATCAGTTGAGAGAAATAAACCATGGTTGTCAACAGCATAGAATTCTCCTGGAGTCTTTACGTTCGAAACGATGCTCATAATTGTAGATCCCCTAGATTCAGGAAGACCGTCTGTAACAGCCTTCCACTCATTGTCGTCGGCATCTTTTCTATATACAAAAGTTTCTGCATTTTCAGCCACATATGATCTACTAGGGCCATTAGAGGCGGATACTATCACGACCTCTGGGTTACTGGAATCGACTGCAATTCCGAAAAGGTAGTCGTGCCTTAATCCTACCATGGGCCTGGTCCATGTTTCTCCGTAATCATAGCTCTCAAAATATCCATCACCAGCAGAAGAATACAGACGCTTAGGAGCTTTCGAATGAGTGGCTAAAGTATGAGTGTCGTATGGTCCTTGCTCCTCATTCCGGTCTATCCAGGTTTTGCCTCCATCGCGACTTTGTACAAGGGCCCCTGCTTCTATAGCAGCGAAAACATAGTCTGGATCATTTGAATCAGGTTCAATCCATCGGATGTGATGGGTCCAGGGCCTTGGAGGAAAGCTCCATGATCTGGATGAAGGTAAATCGTTTAGTGCATTCATCCTTTCCCAGGAGTCTCCTCCATCATTGGAGGTATAAAATGCACTTGGCTCGGTTCCGGCGTATACTTTGTTGAACCTATTCCTGCTATTCAGAGAACTAACTGCTACAGACATAACATAAGGACTGGAAATAACATCTTTTCCAATATTACCCCAAGTCTGACCATCATCATCAGTTTTCCACAGGCCGTTTCCAAAGGTAGCACAGTATGCACGGCCTGAATTTAAGGGATCGAAAGCTATACTTTGTGGATTAGTTTCTTTCAAAGACTCTTGAGTTTCATATCCGTTTGAAGAATTAACTACAAGAATTGAATTCTGCATTCCTACCATAATGGTAGTCATCATCATACATGAGCTGAGAAACTATTTATGACTTCCAATGACAAGAACTTGGCCTGCCTACCTACATAGGTCTCTAATACCTTTGGTACTGAGGTTCTTTAGAAGTGATTTAAATGCCCCCAGCTATCAACAACGCCTTATAAAACATATTATAAAAAAGATACCAGGGTTGGAGGGTATCAACAACCAACCCCGGCAGTGAAATTATTCATTTTTTTTGAAAAACTGACTTATAGGATATGTCCAGTCTTTGATGCGTTTAGGCACTCCTCTTCGGTTCAGGTCTTAAAAAAGGCGCAGCTTAAAATAATTATTCTGCTATCAGTTGTATGACTGAATTGGATATGAGTAGAGGACTAGAATACACTGGAAAAATCCCTGATGGATCAAATCTACAGAAGATCGTTGAAAAAAATGCTTTCGGAACTATGGGAGAACGGTAGATTAGCCCAGGCGTCTATTGACAAGATAATAGCTGCAGGAAGACCTATGCGCTAAGTCGGCAAATCAATAGACTTTCAGTTCATCCATCTCAACGAACTTTGCGATTGCATTGATACACCTCTTCGAAGGCTATAATGATTCATTCTACACAGATTCCAGGGACTGCAACTTTCTTGAATATATGAGAAGATGTCATGATACTTGAAGGATACTTTGCTAGTTTGGACGGGAATTCAGGGTTGTTATATTGTTGCCTGATAGCTTCAGCAGACCCAAAAACTTGGTATGATATGAATACGCGACTACTAGCAATTCCCGAAGTCATGCTATTATGACTCCTGATGTTTTTTTCGAAATTTCTGCAGCTGAAGCTCATACCTTTACGAACTGATCCTAGTCCTCAGGATTCACAGTCTTTATAGCATCTTCACTAGTAAACGAGATTGTGAACGTTCACAGAGATATACTAATTAGTTCATAATGCTATTTGGTTCGGGACAGTTAAGCATTATTGAGATATTTGATTGAAAAGAGAAGTAGCAAGAACAATCTATATCATTCAGATGCTTTGTTGTGTAGGAGATAGACTAGATAGCTCTTAAATGATGTTTGTGATCACTTAAATGAGTTTTTCGGGCATTATTATGTCGTATTCCCACTATTTCCGCTAATTTTGGTTTTGATGCTACACTCATATTTTCGCGCAATGATAGTTGCTTCGCATTGACCCTCATTATCTTATTACTAAGACTGCACAATGAGCATTTTTTATAATTTTAGATGAGACACTGCCTAATAATAATTTCTTGAAGCTTGTTCTACCTCTACTTCCAACAATAATTAAATCAATATTTTCTGATTCTGCATATTCCATTATGGTAGTTGCAGCAGACTTTGCACCTTCAACAATCTCTGTCTTAAGCTCTGTAGAATTTATGTTGTCCTTAATTTTTTGCTTGTATTTTTCTTTAATTTTATTCATCTGTTCTTCAGCTTCATTCTTCTCTTCCAGATACTTTTCAGAACCAAATGTTGGAGCCAAGATAATTGAAGATGGCAAATAGGGATATTTGTAGACATCAATTACGTATAGAACAATGAGTTGAGAATTATTTTTCATGGCAATTGAAATTGCATAATCTATTGCATGCATTGAAGAAGTCGAACCATCAATAGCAACCAAAACTCTCGAAAAGTGTTTTCCATGCATTATCATCTCGATTGTATTCTAACTGCTATAAACCATTGTATTAAAAGAACGTCAAACACATTATAAATATCATTGAATTGATGACCCAAAAATTTCAATTAAATTTGAAGTCATCAATATTATTCGTCTTAGCGGACATCTTAAAATCATTGTTCAAAGGCCAGATCAAGAAACTGAAAGACCAAAGAACTATCCCATTGAGCTTTTGTTAACAACCACAGTGTTTAGTCGTCATGATACCTTGTTCTTGTTTCTCATATAGAATTCTTCTTACTGGCTAGAAATCTCATGGAATAGAAATTATTGTCAAATCATCCATGACACATATAGATGCACACTTTTGTTATATTGATACTATTGGTCCAAAATACTTTTGACGTTCAGGGACCTAATAATCCAGCTAATTAATTAAAAAAATAGATGGGAATCACTTTTTAGAAAGCTGAATATCATAATACTAATGACAGAAATGACAAAAACGGAAATTAGAAAATTGTTGATGCTTAGAACATAAGAAATAATCTCTGGGAAATCCTTGTTAACGAGACATAATTATGCTAACCTTCGTACAAGGTAACCTTTTAGGTACACGCCTCGAAACTTTAGTTCAGCTAACATTGGCATTATACTATACTTTAGCAAAAAGTTTTCAGCTTATAGAATATTAACATGATAAGAACACACTTTCCAAAGTTTATGTCACGAATATCCTTAACAACATGGAATCAAAAACAGAAAAGGAAAGAAAAATATTCCGATCGCTAATTTTGATGATCCTAAGGCAGTCATCAACACTTGAAAGGGGTTTCATTATTCCCATGCGGCTATGTCTTTTTCTGCTAATATCTTTGTAGGTTTTACGCGTACAAGTACTTCGCCTTCAGTACTATTTCTTTTGCCACATGCTTCTGCATTTTCCTTTCCCACATACCGTCTAGCTATTCTGGTAGCCCACCTGTATAGTTCGTTCTGTTTGTAATGATAAATTCTTGCATTACCCTGTATAATTACAAAGGAAAATTGTGGCGTCTGATCATCTACAGATATACTCACTCTACTGTTGTGTTGGATATTTCTAGCCTTAAGTGAACTGTTATGCGTAGTAAAAATGATATCTCCTACCCTATCTCTTGTTTGGTTTTTTTGGTCGTCCAATACAAACCAAATTGGAACAACATGAGGACTTCCATCTTTTTTAACTGTAGCAAGTTTGGCTGTGAAAGTACCCTGCATAAGGAACTTTTTAATTTCTCTTTTGGACATCGATGCCATTATTGTAATGACATTTAGCTTTCTAAAAAATAATTCACTTAATTGTTATCATACTAACATGATGAGGTTTTAGCAATAAGCATCATGATCATGGCAGTAGTATTTGTAAGATTATTAGTGCAAATAACACCAGGCTATGCTTCAGATCTCAAGAAAGATTTAACATGAAACACTTTCTTTGATTGTTTAGTCTACTTGTTGATAGTTATTACACATTTTCTTATAAAGAAAAGGTGAGGTTACAAGTCTCATTTCATGGTGTTAAATTGGTAACAATGGATCATGTTATAT
>JAATVR010000045.1 GCA_014523665.1 Nitrososphaerales archaeon TH526 | reverse complement strand
GTTGTATCTCCAATAGGAGGTGGTCCCGTTGTATCTCCAATAGGAGGTGGTCCCGTTGTATCTCCAATAGGAGGTGGTCCCGTTGTATCTCCAATAGGAGGTGGTCCCGTTGTATCTCCAATAGGAGGTGGTTCGGTGTAACTAAGCTCGCCTGCTACGTGAGGTGCGAAATCTGAGTCTCCGGGAGTGGATTCTTCATCAATAGCTTCATCGGGTAATGGTGAACATCCACCATCAGGATCTGGACCTGTTCTTGGTGGACATGGTTGTTGAAGATCTTCAGATGTGGAATCTTCCTGTGCATACAAGTGTTCTAATGACGAATTTGCACTCCAAATAAATCCAATAGCTAGAGATAATACTAAAGTAATAACACTATAAGATTGCAACCGTATATTTCCTCTTTAACAGGGTAGATACTGTACCTTTTGCTCCAAGCTGCAGATTAACGGCATTAGTGGTCGTATTCACACCATTGTTACCTAGACTAATTCCATATAGGATCTTGTCAGCTCTGATTATTATCTATCAAGTATGCAGCTGACATACAATTTAGTTTCAAAGGTCCATATTCAAAGTTGGGTAACTCTCTTGCTATGGCTTGAAGTGTACCTATATTCCCTATCTTGTTACGTCTCATCTCCCGGATTATATCATGGGTCATTACCACTTTAGATATCTTAGTTTGACTCGTATGCTTGTGTAAATATGGTATCATTTTTTTGGCAAGGCAACGATCTAGTTTCTGATCAAAGTCGACCTCAACTATGATAGCATCTGCGATATGCATCATTGACTACCTGGACAATGTAGAAGTATTTTAGTTGTTCACTCCTGGTCTTCTTCTCCTCCCTTCATTTAGAATATGATCAAATCCCTCTTTGTGTCAAGCATTAGCCACTAAGGTAGACCTCTATAGACCTCTAGATCACAATGCGTGCTACCGAATTATGAATTCTGTCATATTCTATAGGTGGCCGATGTCTTTCTTCGAAGAATTGGATTAGTATATCTCTTGTTAGTTGCTGGTCTGCAATTCTTGCTTTGTTAAGTGATTATAGACTAGGTCACTACAGTACGCCGAAAAGTATAAACTGATGTAGCTCTCATGCCATAAAAATATGTACAACGTCTGGAAGGGGAATCGGACTTTACTTTTTTCAATAAGTGTTATAGTGCTTGTATTTGTGTCAACACCTCAACTATCGTCCAAGATAGTGGCTAATGGTAATACTGTTGCATCAAATAACGTCTATGCGCAATTCCCTCCAGGACCAAGACCTCCACCTGGACAACAATTCCCACCAGTACCACTTGGGCTAGATGAGGAATTACAAACTCGAGTAGTGGTAGGGGCATTTGGTCAGGTAGAAGGAAGATCGACTAGTTCCAGAAGTGCAATTTGCGCCTCTGATGAGGTTGTAACAGGAGGAGGATCAGAAGTTACAAGCGGAGGAAATCTAATTAATCCAACACATCGTGATTACGCTGAACCTACCAACAATCCGGATAGATGGACAGTAACAATCACCAACCCAGGGCCTAATCCTATCGATATACGAGCTTTTGCAGTGTGCGCAAAATTAGTAGACGTACCCTGACACAACTATCTTCTTCTGCCGCTTCGTCTTCATATTTTTTAGTGCCAGAAAAGCATAGATTAAACGAAATGCATCATAAGAAGTAGCATCCTTGTCCAGTAAATCTTTTCCAGTTTCTACCGCAGTACGAAGGGGAGTGATAAGTTTGATAAATCTAGGGTGAATCGTCACTGCGCTATTGATGTGCCCAAGCATTTGCTTGCAGTGTACCAGCATATGGCTTGTGTTCCTTGTTGAATGCAAGGAATAGCAGACATCTACATTCTAGAAGCCGCAGGTTAAAAACTGCTACTATCAAGGATTATTTCTTGGAAGTTCATAGTTGCATAACGCCAGTCTTAGTGAATCAAGTGTGTCATGATGCGATGTCTTCTGCTTGTCCAGTTTCCACTCATCTGATACTACTGCCGTTCTTAGTGATACTATCAGATTCTGCAGTGATGGATGTATCTTTACCAACCTCTTTGACATCAGCGTATAGGTCCATTCCAACATCTGTCTATGTCTCTTCTGAAAGTTAACTGGTATTATCTGCCAGCTGTCGCTGCTCCGCAGAGACCATATCTGCTCTTCTGTCAGCCTCCCGTAATAATCATGGTACTCTCCTATCCTTGCCTTCAACTCCCTAATTACCTCTGGATTCGAGCCATCTACGTACACCTTTGTACAATGATGCCTCTGCTTTAGCTGCATGATATGATTGATGATCTCATTCATCAACGGTTTCTCGAAGCTCTCTGCATAGAATACCTCAACTTTATTGTTTCTGTATTGGGTAATGACAATGGCAAACTTCGATGTGTCTCCCCATGCTACATCTATTCCCATACTTCTTCCTACCATAGTACTTGTAGACCAGTCTACCATTTCTTGGCCTTCTTGCTGTGTGCATATCGCAGCTTCGATGTCTAGAGTATGAAAGACATTGCCGACCTTGCCCGAGTACTTTAGGTTGTACTCTCGCTCAAAGGAAGGGGACGCTTTGGCTTTCTCTATCTCTTTTCTCGTGTAAATCTTATCAAGTCCGTACGTGTAGTCGAGGAATAAGCGTCTATACAGGCAGGTATCTTCTGGCTCCCTTTCTACCTTCTCAAAGAGACCATCTGGAGCATTAGGGGTTGATACCATTACAATCCAAGGATTACTTTTGGCGATGTACCTTTCTGATACATCTCTAGCATCCTGTTGCTGTCCCTGAGGAAAGAAGTCAGCCTCATCCAACAAGATAAACTTAGGCGATGTTAAGGAGCGCATAGCGTCTAGGTGATGAGATGGGTAGGCTTCGATGTGGCAGCCGTTTAGTTCTATGACAGTCTCCTTGGTGTCAAATGTTGCAATATTTTTTGTTAGAAAAAGGCTCTTCATTCGTTTGATTAGTTCAATGGCTAACTCGATGCGTGGACCTGTTACTATACACATCTGTGATCCTTTCAGGTTATCATCCCGTAGGCATAACCACGACATATAGCGAAGCATCAACTCGGTAATGCCTAATCCAGTCGCTTTTTTGATCCATACATGTTTGTGATTCTGAAGTGCGTATGATGTTTATGTAGTCCGGTCAATAAGGTTTGGTTTCTTTTCTTTAATGAAGACAAATTCCATAGGACAAAATAGATTGTCAGATAAGCGATTTATGAAATCAAGTATTAGATTGATATTTCTATTTGTAATGATAC
>JAATVR010000470.1 GCA_014523665.1 Nitrososphaerales archaeon TH526 | reverse complement strand
TTGTTCACTCCGGCACGTGTCAATGCAATGAATGCGCTCAAAAGTTTTCCTGAGGCTCTAATATCGTCTTTGCCATTCCAACCGAAATAGCTCATTATTACACCCATGGCACATCTGCCATTACTTCCCTCCGAGTATCGCTCTGTAATCTGTGTAAAATGCTTTCCATGAACTCGCAGAATCTGGGAGACAGTCAATTCTTGTCTTAACAGCTGCTGACTCATTATAATTATAGTATTGTCAGATAGAGTATATGAATCTAGCAAGCCACCTAACTGAGCTCGATTTTAATTGATAGATTCGAAATTCTAGCCAATTCCAAATCATGTGCTTCCAAATACGATCTGATTGGCGCGTGCAAAAATGCCGTGTCAATTCAGATTTGTTTCATAGCAAGCTGTAAAAAGACAGAAGCTAAAACATAACACATTTAATCATAACTATACCAATGTTAACAAGATGGAATCCAATCAAAAAGTTGTTATTGTCACAGGCAGCTCAAGCGGAATTGGATTAGAATCTGCACTTTTACTAGGACGGAATGGTTATACTACGTACGCTACGATGCGGTCTCCAGAAAAAGATACATCGATAAAAGCAGCTATACAGAAAGAGGGTCTCCCAATTAGGGTTATTCAACTGGATGTTAATGACGATAGTTCAGTAATGAATGCTGTAGATCATGTGATATCTGAAGCCGGCCGAATTGATGTCTTGATAAACAATGCGGGTTATTCACTCGGCGGCGCGTTAGAAGATCTTTCAACGGAAGAAATTAAGTCTCAGTTTGAAACTAACCTGTTTGGACTGATGAGAGTCACCCAAGCAGTTCTACCCACAATGAGAAAACAGAGATCAGGTAGAATTATAAACATAAGTTCGGGCATCTTTGGTTTCCCAGGACTTTCAGTTTATGTTAGTACTAAATTTGCTGTTGAGGGCTTGAGTGAATCTATTGCATATGAATTAGAACCATTTCGAATAAAAGTGATCTTGATAGAACCTGGCTTTGTTAAGACTAACTTTGCACATGCAATGGTCGTAGCCAAAAAAGCGCAAGATCCGGCATCGCCATACTCTAAGATGATGCAAAAAATAAATGCCAGTGCGAGTGAACTAATAAAGAATGCATCTGAAGCAGAATTAGTTGCAAATATTATCCTCGATGCTGCTTCGAATCCAAGTCCACGTCTTCGATATCTGGCAGGTAAAGATGTAGAATCTTGGGCAGCAGGCAAGAAAAACATGGATGAACTTGAATTCTTTAATATGATCAAGAGGCTTACAGCCTGACTAGTATCATGTTAAAAAATTTTATGTACGTTACGTTTCACAATTCTGCTTGATATCCATACACTATGAGTTAGGCTATATAAAATTGCAAGAGTTTTGGAGTGAACGGTATTAAACTTCTCCATTAATTTTGTTCATTCTAAAATCATAAAAGATATAGCAGCAAATGGCATCCTTAGTTGCTTCTCCCTTTCCCTTGTTTGCGTTCTGAATTCTCGGCCGCACTATCATTTCTATCATACCAACGAAAATTGATATTTATCTCAAGACTTCAGTAAATGTCCGTACTTGTACAGAAGAGTTTAAAATAGGTTTAATCTGCTCTAAAGCTGTCAGTAAATATGGTTGCTTAAGATGAAAATCCAAGGCTCCTTGATTTATCCATAATTCATCAAACATAAGCTCGTCTGAATTGTCGTTTGATCGATACAGAACATAACCTAGATTTCCCTCCTCATTTCTAGTTGGCGCTAACAATTTGACTAGGATATCCTCTAATTTGGCGCCTTGATCCTTCTTTGCGTTAAAAATAGCAATAAGCTTAACAGGAGTACGACTTATTTCTTTTGCAATAGCATCAATATTGAGATCTAACATATCTGATAAGGGTAATGAGGCCACATGAAGATAATTTGGATATAGCCTCTGCAATTCACTTTTGATTCTTGTCTTACCCTCTTCAGTAATATTTCCTGTGACCTGCATTTGTTGTTCAACCAGTGACTTGAACGTATTGATATATTCCAATTGCTGATCCAACAAAGCCTTGGGTGATCCTGATTGACCATGTCCGGGGAATAGGATTCTCGCGTCTGAGTAATTCTGTCCTATATACTCTAACTGTTTGATCCAATCTAACGAACGGCCCTCTATTAAGGCAGGATGCATTCGGTCATTGACGACATCACCGGTAAACAGTAGCTTCTGCTTTGGAAGATAAATCAACATCATATCACCGGCCTCTCCAGGACCAATGTCATCAAAGTCATAAGTGATTCCATCGATAGTAATAATTTCACCTGACTTTAGAATCCTGTTTGGTAATACTACCTGATCAGGGTAGTCATCACCATGTAGCTGTTTTGTTAATGCTATTAATCCGCCAGTATCATTTTTCATTATATCATAAGTTAACTGTGTCGAATAGATTGGTATGTTGGATGTTCCATTTAATAGGACTGCTGTTCCACCAATATGATCTGGATGAGGGTGGGTAATAATAACACCTAGAATGGGCTTGTTTATCTGTTTGATCATATTAAGAGCGTTTTCGGCCTCAGACAGTGTGCGTTGAGTATCTATTATGACTATTCCGTTTGCACCTTCGATGAACCATGAGTTGACTGGACCAGGTGGTGAAGAAGTATAATTATGAATCCGAGGAAAGGTAGTGTTAGTAGAAGATAAAACATTAGTATTCTCTTGTGCAAACGCAAATTGTTGTTGTAATGTTTGACCTACAGGATTAATCAGGGATGTTATCAGCATAGTTGATGCTACCACAACCGGAAAGAGCATTATTAGTTGGTTTCTCTGAAAATTCGACTTTATGAAAGCCATAACATTTTGCATACTGCAGTGTTGTTTAACTGATAAGATATTCATACCACCAGCAGCTCCACGACTATGATCGTTCTTATCTTCATCATTTGATCCATCCCACAATATTACCTATACCAGTTTCATATCCTATGCCGCCTGAGCTCCCTGTAACATGTGAAACCTTCTTACCTTGCATAGTTATATCAACTATAATATAGAAAGTATATAAATTGGTAAGTGAAGATGTGGTTAGTAGATGAAGACTTGGTAAGTCGCAAACGGGCGATATCATGTATAGTATGGAAGAAATGAAACGATGTCCCCCTCGATAATACGTTCACACTAATTGGGAAAAGATTTAGTGTGAAGATTTAGGATGGATCGACGATACCATTAATTCCGACATCCATTACACGACCACTGTCGTCAAGACTATATGAACATCATCGCTTATTTTTCCAACAAGCTAAAAACGAAAGACAAGAACGTTAAAAGAATTAAATCTACGCTGGCTTAGGAAGTAGATATGGAAAGACTTACAAGGATAAGATAATGCTTTTTCTATATATAGTCAACAGTCGGCGAAGAACAATGGTCCCTTTGCCAGTAAGGTTAATAGGTTTACCGTTAGGTTCAGTCCGGGGTGCAAACCACTACTGTAGTTGAACTGATTGCAGGACGAAAGCCTATATCCTTCTCTCAGTTCGTCAAAGATTACGTACAGGCGTTCAATTAATTGTCATGATCCCAGACCAATAAAAAGTAGGAGCATATTTTGAAGCAAAGAATTGTTTAGACTGTGATGTGGTGGTGGCTGGGATAATTTCATAAATAATAGCTACTACAATGTCCATATTAAGACGCAGCTATTATGGGCGAACTTCGGGATTCAAAGTACCCGGTGGCGCTTCATAATTTCCAGATCATTCGTTTTGCTAAAGTTAGTAGACAGTTACTAGCCCTTGCCGAGATTAAATCAAGCTCTAGAATTCTGGATATTGCAACAGGCATAGGAGAGCCAGCTATCACCGCTGCTAACCAAATAGGTAATAGTGGCCAGGTAACATGATTGAATTCAAAGAAGGGGATATAGAAACATTTGATGCAATACTCTGTAGGTGCAGGTCAGTCCGATATCGCTCGGATATTACAAGTGTAGCAATTTGGATTTTGTAAATCCGTGTACCATGACGATATTGTCTAATATTTTTATGAGTCGAATGTATTAGTACTATCTGTAATAGAAGGGTGCAAGTTGAAAACTAAAACTAATGCTAAGGCTAACAAGAAAAAAGATTTCATAGACCT
>JAATVR010000469.1 GCA_014523665.1 Nitrososphaerales archaeon TH526 | reverse complement strand
TAAGCTTTTATCAGACTGGATGAATGATACATTCATGGGATACCTTTTTTTCACAGCGCCGTGTAGTGCATCAAAAAAGTAGCTATTAAACTCCGCAAAATACTTCTCTGTGGCCCTTCGTATTAAATAGGAATCATCATTAGCATCTATATGAAGTTGGTCAATGAGCTCCTGACTAATCTGTAGTAACAGACCTACAACATCAAATCCTAAGCATTCGAGGAACTGAGAATCCTTTAAGAATGGCGCTTCTTTTATTACATTTGGGTTGCGTATCACTTGACATATCCTTTCTGTGGAACTGTCAACACGAGCTTTTCTTCCTTTTATGGCCTTCTCTTTGTGCCTTTCTTGTTCGTCCCACTTGTCTTTCTTATTCTCTATAGGTTTACGATACTCGTGTTCACTATAAAGGTAAGCCAAAAGCCCACGGAAGGTAAGACATAGACTTAGATCTTTTTTAGACCTTGAGTTAATAGCACCTTCGCAAGCATTAACTTCTGAATAGTATTTTTCTATTAACTCATTGCGCTCTCTTATCTTTTTAAATCTATGGCCCTCTAGAAGAGACCGCTTAGAAGTAGATCGATACTCATTTCTTACATTCTCGTAGCGCATCCAGAGAAACCGGTAATCATTCTCAGTCTTTCATCTAGCACTAATTTGACAAAAGCTCCTGTCCATAAGTGTCTTGCCTGTCTGATGTTATGGTAGTGCTCAAACGGGTAGACTTTACGCACTACCAGGTCAGCGTTTTTGTCGTAGTAAACTGGACAAAGCTTATTGAGAATTTTATATTCATTTGACATCCTTGTTCCGCGTTTTGTTGTAGTTTCATCGCGAGTTTCGTCATGACGTATTGTCTGAATAAAGACTTTAACCTTCAGTGGCGGATCACTTATCCCAACAATAAGAAGCAGCATTCGTCTCTGCTCAGAGTCCTTAAATGCAAGAAGATTACGTCCTCCACATTTTGAGTATTTTGACGCTCAATCCGTTTCAAATTTACGTCCTTCGAATGTGGATATAGAAGATCGTCTATATAACTTACAGACAATATGCAAACTGGAATATCTAAAAAGATTGTCAAATTTGCGCGAGAAATCGAATGCAAGAGATGTAAGTACAAATGGTTCTATATGGGTGCAAATCAGTCTTTCTGTTCTTGTCCGTCTTGTAGAACAACAGTGACAATCAATTTCAAAAGAAGAATAGCGATTTCAAAAGCGACATTGCAGACTGGTCATGATGCGAACCGCCAAGCTCGTGATAATGACCGTTCTGCAATACCTAGACCCAGAACCGCTGCACTTACTGTAGGTGAGAACGATACTGGTTATGGCTAATATCGACTCCCTGGAAGATAAACTTAGTGGTGGTAGTGCTAATGGACAGCATGACAAAGGTACTAGTACTGCTTCTGCTCTTGGTTCTGACGAAATTATCCACATACAGACCGTTACTGTTTGTTTAACTCCAAGTCACCGAGAGTGTACAGGAGAGTATCTAGATTTTACCTGTACTTACCTTATCAAATGTTCCTGTAGATGTCATCAACTTACCAATGGGAAACAGCGAACGAGACAGAACGAATCTGAACGGTGATAATGGTTGTCTACTAGAGCAGAGCGCGAACTGGCTTTTGATATTACCATTGAAATCCCCCAAGAGCTAAAAGATTACGAGCAGACTGACAAAGAAAGGAGGATTCCATAGTAGAGAATGGCAGGCTATGGAAATGGAAATAGTAATAGTAGGAGTGGTGGTGGTAGCAAAAACGGCATTGGTAACGGGAATGGTAACGCTAAAGGCATAGATTTTGTCTTCCCCATTTCCCAGGAGTTAAAAGACCAGGGCATTGAGGGATTCAGAATAAAAGATGAGAACGCAACCCTAACCCTCCACGATGGTCAAAACGACCAGATGGTCTTATTTCCATTTTATCAAAAGAACTATGCTAAGAGCATCGAAAAAATGAGAGTCGGGCTTGAGTCGCGTCAAGTTGACAATCGTCTGATCGCATTTTACTGCCTGAAAATAACAGAGTTACTGCTTGAATATGTCCTTGACAATAAGACTGGTAAGGTAACTAAAAGGCCAAAGGAGGGACTTGAAGAATGGAAAGAAACTCAACTAATCATTAATGCGATTAGTAAACTGCGCAAACAGTACAAGGATATAACCTTAGAAATGTGGGAAATGGAAAGGCAGAAGCGCTTTGATACAATGCGTAATACTATCAAAGAACAGACTCCAGACGCCTGGGAATCTATCGAACTTGTCTTAACAGTTCATGGCATCCAACACATCCGAAACATCACACTGCCTCTTATCACGATTCAGATAAACAATCCTGGAGATTGGAAGACTTTTAAGATGGATATGTTGAAAGGATTTCCTAACAGAACACAAAATATCAAATCATTCTTGGGTGACTCATGCAGCAAAAGACGACCCTACAGAACTAGAAAGCATCGATCTTATCAGAGATGCAAGATTCCTTATTTCTTATACCCGATTTAGCGCCTATCTTTATGCAGCCTGAGGCTATCCTAGTAGATGCACTCAGTACCCTCATTAGGTTAGCAGATGGAAACGGCCTAAAGACTCATTCAGGTCTTTATGGAGACAGGAGAGTATCCGGCAAGTTAATGTTTACTATGATAGGAGCGGTAGTTAATACCCCTCCCCACTTTCATAGGATATTATCTAGTTTAGGTCCTAAACTTTACTTCTTTACTTCAAACTCTAAGGAGACAACGCAGTAAGACATACTTGACGATTACGATCTAGATGATTTCGAAATACGAAAGCAACTAGTTCATGATTCAGTTATTTCTTATCTGACCTGGTTAGAATTTTGTCCGTCACTTAAGGAAATCAATGAACATCTAAAGAACAAAACAGGAGAGGAGGAAAGTACAATCGAAGATACAGATACAGACTCAAACTCGGATTTAGAGTCAAAGATAGAATCACGGCCAAGGATGGTCAAGCGAGTCATAGACTGGAACAAAAAACAGGACGAGCAGAGTGCCAAAGAAATGATGGCCAATCTCGCAATATTCCTTTCTAGAGTCCGAGGGAGTGCATTTGCATATCAAAACAAGGTTATGACCCGTCTTGCCGACTCTGAATCAAAGGATAAGAATAACGATAATGATGACGATGATGATGTCGGTAGTGCGGAGCTATATACTATCGAATATCTGAGGCAGGATTATTTCAGGTATTTCTTCAAAATTACGCTACTCTAGCTCTAAGTGTACTGCTACCTTCAATCCTCGAGAATCATGGAGATTATTCAATTTTTAAGACTTTACTGTACCCTTGTTTCAAAAAAGAAACCTTGGTAGAGCTAACATCAGGAAAAACAAAGGTGAGGGAGCATCCGGATGGGGGATTCATTGCTGCGGGTGCAAGTTATAAAGTAAGGGAATTGATTAGCGCTTATCTAAGAGATAGTTGCATGGCATTAAGGCTCTCAGCTTATAGCGATTCACCTCCGGATCGCTTCCTGGAGGGGAATATTACTCTTCATTAAAAAGTTCTAATTATGAAGATACTCTTAAACCCTAAAAACCCAGAGGCAACAGACCCGATGAATACTCTTTCGATTCTGACTAAGGATGAAAAATTCGTGAACATAGTACGCGATTTTCAGAAAGATCTCAATCAGAGGATTGATTTTGCTATGAAACTACGGAACAAATTTTAGTCCCCCCTTCAGGACTGCTTACTCGTTTTTTATCCTCCTTAATGCTGAGTGCATTAACAGACTTATCTGGGCCTCCAGCACTTAGTAGAAGTAACATATAACAAGGCCTGCCAGACATTCAAAGTTAAGTATTTGGAAATCAAACATGTTTAAAATGAGCGTGAAAGAGGTCGAACTTAACTCTTGACAAGTCAACACACTACCTACAATAAGTTGAAAAATACGGCAAGGCAGTATCAGATTGAAGAACGAAGGGCCCAGGTAGCCATAATGATTGCTCAAGGTATGTCCGAAGTAAATATAGCAGCAAAGTTAGGAGTAGATAATACTACTATTTCAAAGGATGTTAAAGCCTTAAAGTTGATCTCGCAAGAGTTCATTTATGACATTACCAAATCAGACTTTACCTATTACTATAAACAATGTTTGGACACGGCAAAACTAATCCTCAGAAAGCAGTGTGAAATAGTTGATAAAGAACACATAACAAAGGAAGATATGTATAGGGCAAAGATTCTAAGTGATATTCTTAGTACGGTAAGTACCATAAACGAGTATTATAAGGCAGCACCAGACTTGCATAGAACTCCTATGCAGAAAGTTATTAATGAAGATAGGTTTGGTGTTAGACCAGGCACTAAGATTAGGGTATGGAAAATGACACCAGAAGAAGAGGAAGCATACAGGCAAGAATGTGAAAGGCTCAGAAGGTCTGCAGGAGCAGAAGAATGACCGACAATAATTTGTGTTATGAAGATGCATGGCTGCAAAGCCACAATCAATTATCCTTGGCTGAAGAATATAGAAGAAAACCACACTAGGTACTACTATATGGGGCGTATTTAGAATAGACATTGATCTTCAGTTTGCAGACGGGGAAAAGAAATTATCGAAAACCCTGATCCATATAAATGTTAAGAAATTAGAAAGTGTCTGCCTACGACCACATTCACACATCAAGCCCAATGAACGCTGACTTCTAAAATCATCAGGTTTTACATGTCTATTCTTGTTGATTAATTGTCAACATACTCGAGGCTTTGCGTTTTCTAGAACAGCGAGGTATATAAATAAATCAATTTCTTGTGATATTAATGAAATCAATTAAGTTGATTTTGTTGGCAACAGCAGTGTTGGCAATAGCATCATCATTAGCAGTCGGAACCACCATACAAACACAAGGCAAAAGTGTCTTCAATAGCCACAGTCATACAAGAATAGGTGACGAGATAGGAGAGATCAAGGGTAATGACGGCTCAGTACTAAACACGGACGACTCCCACAGCAATAGGAACGACAACACTAACAGACCGTACGAGGGCGACTGCTGTGAAGATAGGGTGCGTGACAATACTCATCCCATACCAAACAACGACAAGTAATCTTATTTTTTTAGCATTCATCATCTTAGCATTAGATAAGAACCTATTAGAGTGAACCACTAGAAATAATCATATTCATATAATGAGTCGTTTACGAAGCCAAGGGAACCAGCAACAGATTGCTTGGCGTAGAGAGAAGGTATTAGACCTTAGCAGCAAGGGGTACAGCGGCAGAGAGATAGCCAAAGTACTGCAGATTTCACATCCTACAATTGTTAGGGATGTCCAGTTCTTGCGAAAGCAGGCCAAAGAGAACATATCAAAATACATAGACGAGCAACTACCAGAAGAATATCACAAATGTCTCATAGGGATTACTGCTATTATAAAGGATTCATGGGATACTGCCACTAAAGCGGAATCGGAAGGCGACAGACGTGAACAATTGCAGGCTTTGGCAGTGGCCAAAGAATGCTATGCTATGAAGTTGGGTTTGCTTAGTTCAGCCACAGTTGTGGATGGGGCCGTTAAGTTTGTTGATAGACACAGGGGACTAGTACCACAAAACAATGAAGTAATGATAGATGACTCTGCAGAACCTAGGTAAAATCTTAGATAGGTACGAACAACAATTAGGTGTTGGTGCATCTAACAACCAGTTTGAAACGCTGCGGGGATTACCGTTCTATGACTGGTCAAAAGATACGGCAGTATCTGGTCGGATTACCACTTTCAATAACGTTTTGGATCTACCGCTGAAGAATGGGCAGCCGAAGCCTTTGTTTGATTACGAGCAATTGCTATTCAACGAACTGCAGTCAAACAAATATTTATGGATTAAGAAAGCCACTGGTCTAGGTGTTACTGAGTTTATGCTCAAGTATATGGCGTGGGTATGCTTCCACAATTCGGACAAAATCCGAAATAGCCAGATGTGCATTGTTACAGGGCCACGTATTGAATTAGCAATCACACTTATCGATAGAATGAAGGCACCATTTCGACAAAATATCCAAATGCATTTTGATACGAAGGAGACGGTCATCGAACTTAACGGAGTACATATTGAGGCATATCCTTCACATCACTTGGACTCGATGCGGGGATTAACAAACGTATCATTCATCTATCTGGATGAGGCTGATTTCTTTCCGCCAGGACAGCAGCAAGATGCTAGAGATGTATCCGAGAGATATATTGCTAAATCAAATCCTTGGATAGTCATGGTAAGTACGCCAAATGCCCCGGATGGTCTCTTTGAGAAGATAGAAAGGGAACCAGAAGATACCTGTCTTTACAAGCGTCTCTTTTTGGACTACACGTATAATACTTTATGATAAAAAGTCCTTAATTCAATGTAGAGTTAGAAAAAAAAGGAACGGTGATTACTACATCTCTACGAACTATTATCTCTTGTATGTACCTTTTATACTACAAAGAAGAACACATAGTAACAGCGATACTCTAAGCCTTAATGTATCTAGAGTTAAAGTAAATTATGTTGTAAGCTGTTCTTGCAACAAGTAATCAAGCTATCCTCCTATCATTGAATTTCAACTTGACAAGAACACTCACGGTGAATCACAGTTATTTTTAACGGTTTGCTGGAATATGACATACGGAACCAATACCTATTGCATCTGCGAATTTATTATCAGGAGAAGCCAATAACTTCGTAACATCTTGTTGAATCAGTGGTGAGTCTAGCTCAGAGAATACATTTTGGTCTAATTTATTTACAGCATCAGAGTGAACAATACTTGGATAAATCTCACTCTCATTTGGAATATCATGAGTACCAGGCGACCGGAATATACTATGTAGTCCACCTGTCTGACTAGTTATATTTACCTGTAAATCATTATTACCGTGAAATCCGTCTTTATCTAGGTCAAAAGAGGGATTACTTAAGATATTTCCAAAAAGAGTCTGCTCGTAAGAATGATCATTGATGGCATTAGGCCTCCAACTACCTGCAATAGCATATGATGGGACGCTAGTCTGACATAAATGAGAGTAGGCCTCACTCCCGGGCGATAATGCTTGTACTCCTCCTTGATCTATTGGCAAACCTGCAACTTGATAAATTGTTTTCAACGGCAATGGTTCGAAGGTAGGAATTATGAGACACGCCCCCTCAGATGTTATGATTTGTGAATTATAATAGTAACAATCATCGCGATGGTCAAATAGAATCTTTGCCAGTTGTGCACCAAAGTGAGGCGTTCCAATAGTTATTAATCGATGAACATATCCCTCCATATAGTTTTGTGGAGACTTGTAATCGTCTTGTTGTACAAAACCGCGGGCCATAAGTCCACCCATGCTATGTCCTACTATGTCTACTTGTGAAATTGCTATTGACCTGGTATGGTAATCGTCAATCACATCATGTATTTTACTTCTAATAGAATCTATACCATAATTTCCTATTCTTGGAATATCATATGGATCAAAAGTTTTAGCATTGTGCGCAGTATAGTCCGCGATATATGGATTGAGACCATTGGCACCTAAGGCATTTGTAAAATTAGTATCTATCCAAGTATTATCAGGGGTCTCCCAGAGACCATGAACAAGGACCACAGGAAGCCTATGAATTTGTATTGGAAGATCCACTTTTCCAAATGAGGAATTGTTCGGATCGCTAATTATAACGTGAATAACTTTATGATCTACTTTGTTCTGATTTAAAAAAGTTGGAGGCGTGTAAAATGCAATAACCATAAGTTTCCCATTGGTCGTTTTCTGAGGATCTACCGACACTACTGACGAAGGCGATGAGGATGTAGTTAAAGAAGATAATTTACCATCGGTCAGATCATCTGTTGGATGATCTCTGATTGAAAATTGCAGCTTTGAGTCATACGGAATCCGAATTAGGAGTTTTGAAATACCATCAGACACCGTTCCCAGACGAACATCATTTGTATTTGTAGCTTGTGTGATATCGGTTATGAGATTGCCATTTTTATCTATTAAGGAAGGATTGGGATCTAATAAAACTGGTTTTGAATTGGTAGAAGTGAGAGATACTGTATTTTGGTTAGGATAAGTACTATTACCTTCTTCTAGCCCATAAATAATTGCAGGATTAACCAGCACTATAACAAAGGTTAATGCAAGAACTATTACAATCCATGTGAGTGTTAACTTTACATCATTTTTCACTGAAATATTACCCATTATTGTGAGACATGAATTATGTATAACTTAATATAATCTGCACTACTTAGAATTCCAATCTTATGTTTACATTGCCATAATATCTAGTCTGGAGTGAAGGTACCTTGAACATCAGCTTGATGGATTGGCAAATAAAGAAGAATAATATAGATGAATGAGCTGACAACAGAATTATACTGAAAAATGTTTAAGGAGCCAACGCTTCTCTAAACGCCATCTTCGACGGATCAAATGTAACATATTGGAACAGCTGAACCCCTTTACCACCAATATTCAAATCCCACTGGCCCCATAGAACCCTCGGTTCGAGTTCTCTTTACGTCATTTTTTCATAGAATTTGTAATGGAAGAGCCTGAAAATAATCCTTTTCAGGAAGGGGTGAGGCTTGATTGAGTGTTCCCCAAGGGGGAGTGGCTTCAGAAATACTAACCATTCATGATCCCTCTGCATTTCAGTCTCCAGAAAATGAATGCTACTGAGGCATATGACGTAACAATGTGATATAGCTACTTCTACGATTCGCATTGTAAACAATATCCGTCCCTCCGACTTCGAGCCTTCGTTTCAATTCTGACCGATACGAAATAGAAATCACTAAAAGTGATTTCAGTGGAGATCTAGATATGTTTGATTAATCAGTGTGCAAGTTAGATTGCTATCATGGTCTTGTTCCCACTATACATATGGATTCATTATCCATTTTTATAACTCCGTTAGCGGTTCCATAAATTCGTGCTGCTTCTTCTGCCACCTTTCTCCAGATCTCCTCTTTTCTCTGTTCAGTCTCATTAGATAACACAATACGGGCAGAAGCGCTAACTGCTTGACAGTAACGACAATAGTCAGCCCCTGACGCAAATTCGAATGTTACAATTACCTTGTCAATGTGAATATCTTTGAAACCTGCTCTGTAGAGAGAATTTTCAAGCTTACTTGTATCAGCTAGGCTAAACGGGTTTGGAGTTCCTGGAAGCGCTGACATTTGCACTTGACTGCCTATTATTCTGGTAGCCAAGCTAATAATTGGGACTTTAGGCGCATCAGCCCAAACTGCAGCTGCAAATCGCCCACCTGATACTAGCGAACTATATATTTTTCCTATTGCAGCATCCAGATTTGGCAGTAGCATGAGTCCCCAGCGACATAGCGCTGCATCAAACGCTGAGTTTGCCAAGTCCAAATTCTCGGCATCACTTTCTTTAAACTCAATTATGTCTTGCAATCTCAGGAATGCAGCTCTTTCTTTTGCAATGGCTAGCATTTGTCTTGAAATGTCTGTAGCCAAAACATAACCTCTGGTTCCGACAACTTTTGCTACTGACATTGATGGTTCTCCGATCCCTGTTGCTATATCTAATACTCTTTGTCCGGATTTAATTTCAGCAAGCTCGATTAATCGCTGGCTGAGCTTTTGAGCTCCTTTCTCAATAGGCTGCCACCACTCTTTCCATCCTTCAGCGACACTATTCCAGCCGTCACGTTGATCCATTTTGAACTGATTAGAATCAAAGGTCGAAGAAGCCATTTATTTACCGTCACATACTTCGACATATAAAGTTGCTATTATCAACCCAGTCTAAGTTGAATGTGGACTTATATTGCAAGGCATGGATGGTTCTAATAATCCTTGGGTTACCAGTGGCTGTCAGCTGTTTTTCAATGTTATTATTAATGTAGCTTGTCAGCCATCAATCTGTATCTTCGTGGGTATTAAGTATTATAGATTACGGTGTGGGTTTGTATGGTTTAGGCTGTTATTCACACTGATCATGATACATTCCATTAAATGGAAGGCCAATTAGTCTATTTGTCTCTTTGACCTGGAATCATTTTAAGCTTGAAGAAATCTATGAGGATTATAAGTAAATATCCCTGATGCGATGCGGAAGCCCTCCTAATATAGTAGTACTATTTCAATAAAACTCGGTGAGTTGCATAATTTGAGGATCCTTAAAATCATCTCCAAATTCTCCAGGACTTTTGTCACCATTTCGAGGAATAAGTTTTATAGTGATATAACAGTTGGACCAAAACAGTGAACTTGTGGGCATCAACCTTGTTGAAGTACTACGATATTATGCCTAAAACCTGAACAGGTTCTGGGTTAAAGTACGTGTTATTAGCTTTGAAGCTTACTAATTTGAGATTGAAGCTGCTCTATTGATTCTTTGCCTACATACCGTTGGAATATTATTAGTACTGATTTATGCTTATGAAGTGGGACCAAAAATGGTGTCAAATATGGTTCACAAACTACTGGCTCCATGAATGTGTTATAGAAGATTATTATATAAGAACATACTGATATCTAATATCGGTTCGTATTTATTAATTTGAGACTTACGTGTTAGGCATGCCCGGCGGACGCATCAAGAATCTGTTGGCACAACACAGAACTGCAGTTGTATTCACGATAATCGGTGTAATTGCTAGTCCAATTGTCGGGATTGTGGTTACCGATTACATAAGTATTACTCCAAAGGGATTAGCTGGACTTTTAGAAGATGATAAAGTATCGGTCTATGAACTGGCACTAAACATTACGAAAGACAGCAAATCTAAAGCTAAAGTTTCAGAGTTTAATGAATTAAGAAAACAGTTCAAACAACCGATCACATTCGAAAATCTAGATTTATCTAACAAAACGTTAACGAGGGTAAATTTAGATTCGGTAATAATGTTGCATTCTAATCTTTCGAGTGCTAATCTAGAGAAATCAGCATTGGACAATGTTCAGATTTCTGGTGATCTGTCTGGAATAAATTTGAGAAATGCTAGTCTCTACAATGCTGATCTGAGAAATTCCAATCTTTCAAACGCTGTTCTAAAAGACGCGCACGTGAGTGATGCTGATCTAACGGAT
>JAATVR010000468.1 GCA_014523665.1 Nitrososphaerales archaeon TH526 | reverse complement strand
TGAAAAGGAAGAACATGTCAAACTAGAACATAAGGAGCATCACCCTCCCACAGGAGTTGGATAGTGGCTCTGCAACTTTGTAGCTGATCTATTCCGCTTAGAAGCCCAATCACGGAAATTGGATTAGTGATCAGAGTGCCTTCTAAATGTAACTTATTGGGACTCCGAGTCAAACGTATTTAAAACCTGATCAATTTAGAATTGACAATTAGTATGTATATTGCCTTTCCTGTTGGCTTGATTTGTTACTAAGTGAGGTATAACTCACTTCTGCGAGTACCATAGGCTTTTAGGATAATTTACGATCTCATTTACAAATTCTGAAATAATATCAAGGTTTAATCTTAAATGCCCTGTTGCAGCTCATAGAGCTTGGATGCATTTTGTTTTTATGCGGTTCTCTCTCAGTCAACGATATCTAATGTTTGGTTCGGTTTTTTTTAGAATAACTATTTCACTGACTTGGAACAACTATAGGCTATATTTAGTAGTAACGCATTTTTAGGAGAAGCCGAAATGCCTAAGGCAAAAAACCTATTCGATTCGGCTTGCAATCTAATTCCACTATTGTCTTATCTTTCACTCTATCAGTAACCAAACACATTGATTCAGAGGCTATTACTGATATCATTCCAGACTTTTCCCAATTTCTTCGATAAATACTATCTCTGAGAGCTTCCTCCTTTCGCGTGGGGGAAAACGCTTTTTCCCGAAATCTCTCGGGGAGTACAGAGTGTTTATCTTGATATCCTATTGCGATCATTATTCCAATTTCAAAGTCATCGGGAATATGAAAGACTTCGATAGCCCTTTGGACGTCAAAGCCTCCCATCTCATGCATAATGAGACCTTGGTTGAAGGCCTCTAGAAACATATTCTCATTTGCTGCACCTAGATCATGAAAATGGAGCCTGTTGTATTTTTCTCCTTCAGAATAATTTTTTTTTGCTATTGCACAGATGAGTATTGGAGCTCTTTTGGCGTAAACATTGGATTCAAGCAAGACCGATTGGGCTTCCATTAATTTTTCTGGATTATCTTTTGTGAAGACAATGTACCGCCATGGTTGTTCGTTTTTGGAAGAAGGGGCCCATCTTGCAGCTTCCAAAATGGAAAGCAATTTAGACTTTTCTACAGGTTTCGTCGAAAATGCTCTTGCACTCCATCTCTTTGCGATAAGCTCATTGATCGGGTGCCCTGTCTTTGCGATTTTTGCAACTATTTCTTCCGACGCAGAATCACCGAGAGCTGTTGCATGCTGACAAGTAATTGTTTGTTACTCCATATTTCACCGATAATAACGCAGTTCAATGTTCCGAAATCTCGCAAAAATAAACCGCTGCAGGAGCGAAGCACACCTCCTTAACACAAGCCTCGGATAACCTCCCTCAATCTGGCCGATTGAATTACATTTCCGTCTAATCATGACTTTCGACAGTACATACGCTACGCATGGTCTTTTAATCGATATTTTACCCCCAATAAAACATCATTGAAGACAACATCGAGGTTTTGAACAAAAATAAAGAAGAAATTTTGGACGAGGGCTACAATTTTGGATTCGATATGCTAAAAGTTAAAATCACCGCCGAAGTCCATTCCAGAACCTCCAAAACTATCAAATCCTCCACCTTCAAATCCACCACTACTGTCGCCTGCAGAATCTGCACCACCGGAGTCCACCTGAGCACCAGTATCTGAGCCAGAGTCTGTCGAGGAGTCTGTCGAGTCAGAAGCACCTCCGGTATCTCCAGCCATCGAGCTCTCCTGAGGACTCATCGTCATACCCATGAAAGACATCATTGAAGAGAAAAACACTACATTTAGCAGTCCAGAGAAAAGCATCATCGGGATCCACGCCCTCTCGGCTTCCATGAACGATTGCAATTGGGCGGTATTTCCATTGCCGTAGGCCTGCTCAATGTGTTTGGCTTTCTGTTCTAATTCGTGTTTTTTGGAGTCAAGCAAGCTCTGCCCGGTCTCGTTAATGACGAATTCTGTCTTATTTCGAAAAAAGCCTTTCTTTTCCATTCGAACGACCAATCGCTGCAATGTAAGATCTTTGAGTAATAGTTCTACCTCAGATTTATCAATCCGAGTCACCTTGCTTATCTTATCTGTTGTTTTCAAACCTCTACCGATTGCATCCAGCACTATGAAATGATTAGGACTGTCGTTAACCTTGTCTTCTCTAGACATATACTATCTAAAGTATTCACAAATTATAATAAATTGTTGGTTTGCGTTGTGTTGCAACGCAATCCCTCTTGTATCTAGTATATAAACATTTACCATGCAGGCCATTTGTCTGGTCGTGAAATGGGTCATCCAATCCTGCTTGGGCTATAACGTGAGAATTACCTCGACCCTCGAAGACAATAATTACCACCTGTGTTTCTTAATCGCGAACCAGTAGGGAATTATTTCGTGAAATTCGTCAAATACAGGAAGCAGCAACCAAATAGGTTGTGATTTTCAGACTTTTCCAACTCCGATTCTCATAGATGATATCAGATTTGACGTTTGACTAGTTTGGAGAAACTGAAGAAAATTGCTAAGAAAACCTTCAAGACTGATAACCTGGAGACAGACAATGATCCGTGATTCGGTCATAAAGAAGCAGGCTTGAGAAATTCCCATATAAGCCCTACAATAGGAATCAAAAGTTCGTTAATTACTAACATTAATAGAAGAATACTCTTTCTGAGGTTTCTGAGGCTATTATTATAAAGATTACGGTTTATAAAGGAATATGAAACCCTCATCGCCACGACGAAAATCAAAAGTATCGATACTTGGCTTTACAGCAGGATTTATTTTCCTATCTGTTTGCGTCACGCTCGCAGTTTCTCAGGAGTCTCTGCAAAAACCAGCTTTCGCGCAAGATCAAACCTCTGGCCCGAGTGCAACATCGGTCAGAGATGAAATATCCAAGGATGTTAAAGATGAGTTAACGCTCCTGCCCAGATACTCTCCTAATAGCATATCTCAAGCAATAAACTACTCTCATTTTGTACCACTGAGTCCGATAAGCAATAGTCCTGGAAATCAAGTCAAATTACTCCTTGACTACAACGTAACTGAATCATCATTAATTGATAACCCAATAAATGCCATTATGGAGGTATACGCCGCCAACCAATCATTGGTAAGAACCTCATCGCTTCCTCATCCATTGAACTTAACAAGTTCAGAAGGAACCATCCAACTCGCCACCACTTTAAATGATCACAATCTGAAAAATATAACTGCTGTAACAATGCTCACAGATGACGAGAAGGCTATTCCTATTTCTAACGTCCTGGAGGCCAGACTCAACTTGGGAGAAATGAATGCAGATAACTAGTATTGTCATGCCTCCCATCTATATTGACGGGGAGGGGTAATTCAGATTGTATTTTGATTTTTGCGCTGTTATGATGATTTAACTAAAATTGTGAATTCCCAAACATAACTCATGGGTGGCGTCATCAGTTCCCCAATAAGGGAACGCTGGAGTACTTATTTGGAATCTATTAGTGAAGAATTCTATGACATGGTTTCGAGACTATCTATCGGACTATTTGTACTATAGAGCACTATGTAACAGTTTGGGCAAGAAATTCCAGTTACTCAATATTAAGAAGTGCATGATAAGAATATACAATGCGTATGGATAATAGTAGATCACTATTCTTAATCATCTTATCTTTTGGGCTACTTTTTACAGTAGGATTCTTTGTTAGCGTAGAGTCCATGAACTATTCACACGCTAAGAATGGCAATGGCGACAATCGCAATAATAATAATGATCGTGATTGTGATGGAACAAACATAATCATTGGCACAAGAACTTACACCAAAGGAACTAATTGCAATGACATAATTATTGGTTGTCCTATATCCACGGAGGGTACTGGATGCACCGCAGGTGACACACTAAGAGGATTGGAACGACATGATGTCCTACATGGTTCGATTGGAGATGATACTCTTTATGGCGATGAAGGAAATGACGAGCTCAGCAGCTCCGATGGTAACGACAGATTGTTTGGTGGTCCAAATGACGATATTTTAATGGCCAGTTTCGGTGGTGATTTCTTGGTAGGAGATAAAGGGAAGGACGAGCTCTATGGAGGGCCTGGGGATGACGTATTGATCGGCGGACCTGGTCCGGATTATTTTGATTGTGGAGACGGCTACGACATTGTTATCGACTTTAACCCGGTGAATGGCGACACACACGCGGATAACTGTGAAGTGGTGCTTTCTGATTTAGGTAGCAAGGAAATTCTGACCCAAGGTGGGGTGCTGAAATCGAAGCTCGAAGCACTAGGAATAGGGTCTCAAAAACATCCAACTGACTTGGAGAACATTGGAGAAACAATAAACTAACGACCAAATTTAAGGGCCGATGATAATATACATTCCGTATGACTTTTGACTCATATTACATTTTTTCATTTCAATTTGCAACCTATGTTAGCAGAATCAGCACTTCGTAGACAAGCAGAATTCGCTACCCTTCTGCGATGAATACGAAAGTTTGGCCGTTTCAATTTATTTCTATAAAACCGATCTCCACGTTGGCTGGAGGGTAAGCATAGCAGGTACTATGCCCTCTTGTGAGGATTTACCATATAAAATGACAGCACCACTAATTCAATTCTTGCTCATTCCTTAGGAATACCCGCCAGAGAAGGAAAATGTCTAGTTCTTGTGACCGTAAAAGTTACGTCTTGGTCACATATGCTAATTCTATCCTATCGCGACGCATAAAGTTTTATAACTTCCATGTGATCAGATTGATGCGTAGATTTAATGTATTCTTCTTCCATGCCGTTGGGACCAGGGGGCGTTGACGTTTTGGGAAATTTAGCAGGCAAAATGGAACAGCAGCTTAAAGAAACAGAACAGGTCAGAACATCATTTGACGCGGATATTCGAATGTACAAAAATAAGCAGATCAGCAAGAAAGAATTTGTGCATAAACTAGTAACCTATACTATATCCATCTCAGCGTTAAATTTTCTCGTTATGCATGTGATCCTTGAGATGAGATCGGCGCTCGAAAAGGGGACTTCTATGAAGGATAACACAGGAGGAACCGTTATGGAGGACTCATCTGTTCCTGGTTCACAATTCAGTTTTGGTATTGAGGGATTTCTTGGAGGCTCATATCAGGGGGGATCGGGAGATGGTGGCGAAATCATGATCAATGACGGGTTTCCTTCGACCTACCCTGTCATCAATAACTGCAAAGATAATGAAACCATTGATTCCTATGGAGGAATCAATTATGAAAAAGGTCAAAAGAGCAATAAAGAGTATTCTTTTAAGAGTACTCTGCCAAAGCACTGTGTTAGCTGTGGAACAATCCAGCTTCGACTCACAAATTTTTGCGGGGCATGTGGACATAAACAGTAACTAATTTCAACTTAAACGGGGGAGTTTTATAGCCTAATTCATGCATCTTTTTGCTATTTACTTTCAACGAATGTAGATTCAAAATTATTGGGATTTAATATAATACACCGAGATCGACTTGGATTGAAAGAGTTAAGTTAGGTTGAAGCCGATGCTGATCCAGTAAAGTTCTTTCGAGCGTAAAACACAGAAGTATTTAAATCACAAGTTATCGCAACCTAATGGATTGTACAATCTCATACTTTTCAAATACTTTTCGAATGTTTTTTGATTCCAAATTTATACACTTTCAATCTGTTACTCATGCTTGGAAAGTATTGGTCCGATTTCTAGTTTCTATTTTATCATAGCCTACCAACCTAGCGTGTGTGCAGATTTGAGAGCCGCTTCATTCAGGATCGTGCTAATACTCGAGTTCGTCCCATTTGAGGAATAAACCTGATCAATTGCTTCATGTATGTGTTCTGCGATAACAGGGTATTCTGGTATGCTTGGCCTTATATTTCCGAATGGGATCATAGATATCAAGGTGTCGTAATACGGTAGCTGAGAGGTAGATTGGTTGAGAATTAGTCCCTGGCCTAAAGGGATTTGGGTGGGGAGGTAGCCGTACTCTTGAATCCAAGGACCGAGGATCTCCGGATCTAATATCGCCTCGATCAATTCCCATGCCAGTGCTTTGTGATCAGAAGTGGTTGGAATGGCTAATTCCCACCCTCCCATCAATGTACTTGTCTGATAATCAAGGCTTGGAACGGGAAACAATGGGATAAATCCTATCATATTTTCAAAATCCGCTTTCGTCTGGTTTGCAAAGAAGCCTGGTATCCATGATCCTCCTAGAATAATAGCAATCTTTTTCTGAGCAAATTCAAGCCTATCGCTAGCTGGCAAGCTATCTGGTTTCACCCCTGCATCAATTTGGTCTTTAATAAAGCTTAAAGCTTGGATGCCTTCTGTACTGTTGTAAGTGGGAAACCAATATCTTCCTTTAGTCGGATGTCCGTCCCTGAGCTGCACAAGATCACCTCCTAGCATCCACAGATAAGGAAACCAGAGGTCTTGGGAATAATATGTGTCAAATAGAACAGTTCCATTCATTCCTTCTGGCCGTAACTCTTGGTTTAACTTCTGTGCAGATTCAATGTAACCCTTCCAAGTTTTTAGATCGTCCGCATTAATCTGTGCTTGTCGGAGTAGGTCCTTCCAATACCATAAGCCTCTTACGTCAGTCCAAGCCCATATCCCATATACCGTTCCATTAAATGTTCCGCCGTCCCAGTGTTGCTGGTACCAGTTTGGTGCTCTTCCCCAGGCGTCTGCATATGCGGTCAAGTTGGAGAGCAAGCCTTTACTAGCGAATTCACCCAACCAAATTTGGTCAACTGACAAGAAATCGATTGCAGACTTATTTGACATAAGTTGCAGGAATTCTTCTCTTGTATCATTCGTTGGCAACTCTTGATATTCGAGGCGTAAGTTTTTGTCGGGATTTTGCTGCTGCAGCTTTTCCAGACCCTTGTCCAACAATGACTCCCACCTTCCTTTGTCGCCCAAATCGGTGAGAAGACCTTTTAATGTAATTGTAGTTTCTTTATTTTTATCTTCTGATTGTAGGCTACCATTTGACAAATCAGATGAATTCATTCCATCCGTAGATGCAAATGCCACGGAATGGGGAATCGCCTCGGGGAATGAATTTGATTGTGCATCGAAACTTCCTTCATTATTAAGGCTAGATAATTGATAGGATGAGGAAAAATGATACCCTATTTGCAAATTAATGAATATTACCAAAGGTACTAACAAAACAGAGAAAATTGTGCAACCAATTAACTGCTGAGAAGATGGAATTTTAAAGTGCAATTCCTTGCCAGATAACATACGGTTAATATATTAATGTATATCTTAGCTTCATCAAGGATCATTGTATCCGTGATAATCCAGCAATAAAAGGGCAGAGTATCATTACTCTAATAACTCGCACCCATCTGTACGGTAATTAACTGGAAGTGGAAATGTTAAATTAAGCCGTGACACTACTTAGTGGGGTAGAATCGAGAGGGAGGCTTTAAACGGAAAGACTAATTCTGATAGGTATCATACTGGTAGTTACTATTGCAAGTTCATCTTTGATCTTGTTAGTTTTCCTGCAAAACTTTACAGAATCAACCGTTAGGAAAAACATATACGAACAGCAGATTGATCGGCAGGAGGATGTTACAAAAAGCATCTCCCAAAGTATCAGTTCTGATCTTGGGATCTTAGTATCTGTATTGGATGGGCTTGCAAATTCTGATCTACTTCAAAGCAGAGACTTTGCTTCTGATGAAACGATCAAGCTCGTCAACGACAAATTGCAAAGATATGGAGCTGAGGTTAATGATATTTTTCTACTAGATAGGAACAATATAGTGACTGTGGTCATGTCGGGGCCGGATACAACAACAGATGATACAAACCTGAAGGCTGGTGACGACTTATCTCAGAGGCAATGGGTCAAGGACACAAGTACCAATAGTGAAGCTCCATATTTTTCAGGAGGCTTCGAGAGACAAGGCGTATACAGAATATATATCACATTTCCAATACTTGATAGAGAAACAAATGAAAAATTAGGAATCGTGGGAGCATCAATCTCTACCGTGCCATTTTTCTCTACGTATGGTAATCTCGAAGACCTTGACGAGCAGTTTCTGGTAGTGTTTGATAAAACAGGTGACATCATAACTAATCCTGGCAATGCGGGGCTCCTTGGACAGAATTTCTTTGGAGAGTTTGTCCAGGATTTTGTGGCCAGGAATAAGGTACTGAATAACCTTACGAGAGACCTCTTACAAGGTCACTCTGGTTTTGCAGTATATGACTACGGTAAGGGAGAGAGAATTACAACCCAAGAACCCATATTGGTAAATGGACGGCCTGAATTTTTCGTACAGGCAGTGACTCCCACGAGCGGTCTATATTCGGACTTGGAAAATTCTCTTTTCATTGAAGGTGTAAAACTATTTTCTCTTTTTGCTGCTACCTTGGCTGGAGTGGTTGTTCTCATGATATTTCTAATTAAATGGAATAATTCCCTTAAAAATGAAGTGAATAGGCGAACCAAGGAACTGCATGATTCGAATAAGCAGCTGATGGAAGCAAATAATCAGCTGGAGCGAAACAATAAGTTACAAAAAGAGTTCATTAACATTGCTGCTCATGAATTGAGAACTCCAATTCAACCGATCTTAGGGCTTTCTGAAATTGTAGTAAAGGAAAATAAAGACAAAGACCTAGACAAATACCTCGAGGTAATATACAGAAATGCCAAACGACTTAGGAAATTAACAGAGAACATACTGGACGTAACAAGGATTGAAAGTAAAATGCTAAGGTTAAACAAAGAACCAGTGAGGCTACATAATCTGTTACTATCAATGGTAAAGGAGTATCAAACAGAAATCATAAAGGAGAACCACCCAAAGCAAGTAAGGCTATCATATCTTCCCAATGTAAATGGCGACCCTGCAAACATAGTAGTGGAGGCAGACACGAGTAGACTTATACAAGTAATTTCAAACTTATTGAATAATGCTTTGAAATTTTCAAGACAAGATGGAGGAGTTATCGAGGTAACACTGACCGAGCTTACGGAAGGCAATGACAAATTCGCAGAGGTTAGCGTGATTGACTATGGAGAAGGCATCGATCCTAGAATACAAGCCAATCTCTTCACTATGTTTTCTACTAATTCTTATGACGGGACAGGTCTGGGACTATATCTGTGTAAGAACTTGATCGAAGCTCAAGATGGCAGAATATGGGCCCGGAACAATCCATGTGGGCGAGGCGCTATCTTCGGTTTTGACATTAAAATTGTCGATCGAATTTGAAGAATTTGATATTGAGAATAATCAAGGATGGCGACCAGTTTTGTAATAATTTGGAATCAACGTAGCGCCAGATTATATGTTACCTCGTAAAGGATTAAACTAGTTGACAGAACCATACGGGGTTTAACATCCTATTTCCACGATGGAAGGATCCCGATCATTCTGTATGGATTAGAGCAGAATGTATAACTAGTATGCGATTCTGATTCGCAGTTGGAGGAACAAATACTTTTATAGATAAATATCTGGCTTTAGATTTGCATACATTACGTTGGTCCGCGTAGCATCTGAGAGACTCGAAATTGACTATTTCTCTAGTAAGGAGGGCTAGGCTACGTCACCGATGACGAACTCCTTGCCGAATCTAGCTTACTATTCCAGACTTTGTGAAGAATTCCATTTTTCTTTTTTTAAATCGTACTCAGATCGGGAATATCTGATTCTAGCAGGATGGCCCATCACCACCGTGTCTGGGGGAACATCTCTAGTAACTACTGCTGCCATTGCTACAACGCTGTTTCTTCCCACTCGAATCCCTGGTTTTATTACAGCTCTTCCGCCTATTATAGTTCCATCCTCCAAGATAACACCTGCCATTCTTGGACTTGTAGGATACGGGTCGTTAGTGAACGCCGCTGCAGGCCCTATAAATACATTTTTTCCAATAACTGTCAATGGTGGAATGTAAACTGAACCTTCGATTCTAGTATTTTCTCCAATTTTGACATTGTAATCTATATGAGTCAAGGACCCAATACTCACGTTATCGCCAATCTCGGTATTGCTTCCTACGTATGAGAAGTGCCAAATTTTCACATTCCTACCAATCTTTGCGTCTGGTGAAATGTAATTGACTACCTTGTTCTGTTCCATTAATTGCAACTACTACTCTTTCACGTATATAATTCTCTTCAATAGTGTGACCAAAAGGTTCAACTGGCAATCGATGTTCTGTTTTGTCCTGTGCTAATTACCTGGAATCGTGCGATTCAAGAATACCTTAACTGAGAAGGTAACAATTATCTATGGTTTGGAATCATAGACCTAATTTAGGAACATGCATACCATATGTGCCGAGATCCTGAATCCTTTATAGGAGATATACATGAACAGACGCGTTCATAGCTATCGCCCCAACTAGCCAACTTATTTCTCTGTTGATTTGCAAAAGCATAAGTATGGCAATGTGTGAGGAACTTAGAAGTAGAATACATTTGCTATCATTTTTTGCGAGACAATGGGATGTTTTTCTTGTCGGAGCCGGGATGATAGGTGGGTTTGCTGTCGTTGTCCTGAAATTATTAGGATTTTTCTAGATAGCACGGACAAATTATTGGGCAATAATATTCCTCTGTAACAGAATAGCTCATCAAATGATAAAAGACCGAATAATCTTAAAGATCTCATAATTTTATAATTATGTGTATCTGTCAGAGAAATATGAGATTCTTTCAAGCAGAAAACACCATTGATTCCCACAATTATGAGTGTGTTACCATCAGCAAAGGTGTAAATGGTTGTCTTAAATGCAGCATCTCTGTTCTATGTGAATTTTTGATGGCCCAAGGCCAAATCATTTTTATAAGCTTGCAAATTAAATCGACACATGAGTTCTGTAGGCTCAAGCGAACCTGGCTTTGATAAAAATGAATCTGAACTAGAGAGGATTAGTAGATCTGATAAGAAAAAATCTCTTGTCTTCACCAGACGTAAAGGCGTACTCAGCAATAGGAGAGGAAGAGGCTATTCCACAAAGGAAATTGTAGGTGCGCTTGCAAATATTGGCATGGGTAACCAAAGTATAGCGAAGGCAAGGGCCTTCAATATACCTGTTGATACTTTAAGAAGGTCAGCTCATCCGGAAAATGTGAATGAATTGACAACGATTTTAAAAAAGTATGTTCACAGCAAAAAAACAAAGAATAGCAGCAAGAAACAGAATCAGACGAAGGATAACGCTGCCAACACCAAGACCAGTAAGTGACTAATTTATTAGCCTCAGGCTGAGAAGCCAAAGTTCCCATAAAGCACTCCAATGCCAACCCCTTATATCAAGGGACCTGACTATTAAGATACCAGTGAACAACTGTTGTACAATTTATTTAGAGGTTATTCTATCCAGAATGAAGTAAAATTCCAGACATTCATTTTTCTGATTCTCTCAAATCTCGTCAATTGATTAGTATTCCACATCGCGCGAAGCCGCTGATCCTTTAGGATCAATCAAGACGATGACTCATCATGTTTCCCCAATACTTTTGGCTTCGGTTTCTTAGATACATCAAACATTTCTGATAGTTGACTCGAGTAGGCTAGCCTATTACTAACCTGAGAATAAATCTCTTTGCCCCGGATCTCCCCCTACCGTCAACTTGAATTCTATCCTGATGGTTTAGCAATAAACTGAATGCAAATTAGAAAGTGAATTAGATGTGAAGAGATTTAATCAAGATGCCCATATTTCGAATTCAGATTCCTCGCTTCTTATTGTACCACTCACTAAATACTGAAATATAAT
>JAATVR010000001.1 GCA_014523665.1 Nitrososphaerales archaeon TH526 | reverse complement strand
TCACATACGGCCAAGGATTATCCTTGATCTGGATGTAGATCTTGGTGAACTCAGTAAGCCCTAAAAGCATGATATATTCTTGATGATAACGTATTGCTTCTTTAGCTTCTATATTTAATGCAATAGCTACCTCTATAGGGGTCTTTTACTGGACGTAAAGTTCGAAGGCTCTGGAAGATATTGAAGTAGTTTCGTCAAGACCTGCTCGATTCGCGAGCATTTTTATTGTATTGGGCGAGCACTTTGCCTTTTGCGCAATAGATCGATACGACTCTCCCTTTTCAAGCATTGCTATAACGAGGGCTTCCTTCTGCTTTTTATCCATTATCCATATACCATTTGTATTTAGAAGAATTTAGCTTTTGCTATTATGTGATATTATGTAACGATAGCAAGCTATTTATTGAAGTTTACTATGGCAGTCTGGTATCGAAACGAGCTCAATTCAAGTTCACTAGAGTATATCCATTTTCATTCTTTTGCCAAATCGATTGTTCATATATTATTTATATCTAGATGCATTTAGCTCTTGCTACTATGTAGTATCATGTGATATTAGCACGTTATTTTGTGTAATTTTCTGCATCAGTCTGATATCAAAATGAGCTCAACGGAGGTAATGATGAAACATACATATTTACAGATAAGGCATATGAAAAATAAGCATTGGTATGCCCACACCAGCACCAACACCAGCACACTAATTCCTACCACGATATCTCACCACTTATCTATGAGGAATCCCTAGAATTTAGGGCATATCAGAAGAATATTGCAGACTCCGAATAATAAGAATATACTAGTGATAATTCCGACAGCGCTGCTCCAAGACGGTTATAACAATATTAGTATCTGCACACACGATTGGAGTCAAGTGCTAACAAAAGAAAGCAGAGAATACATGAGAGATCTAGGATTTAAAATGACAATGAGTGATTTGCAAATGAGGATCAGAGACTTGAGAAGAATCGAGAACCTAAGACGCGTCTTTAGTGAGGAACTCTTAGAGGCTTATGAACAGAGAAAGAAGACTGAATCACTAGGATCAGTATAATCTGAAGCTTGTTTTGGTCAAAATCGTGCTCAATAAACAAGCTTCAGCGAAGCTGCTCTTGGTCAAAATCGTGCTCAAAAAACAAGCTTCAGCGAAGCTGCTCTTGGTCAAAATCGTGCTCAAACAGACAGCTTCGCAGCAATACAATCAGGGTAGAAGTACTACCATAAATGATAGTTCACAAGTCCAAGAATCACATTCAGAAAGTGAACTAGATAGACATGAAATGAATCTTTCACTCCTTATTTTTTGACAATGAAAGATAGAGAATGGCGTTTTGGTACTGATTAATTTAGAGGAAATGGATACAACAGACTAAGGTTTCATAATATGACAGGCGAAGATCTTTATTTCAATGAAATACAGAGTGCCGATATCGATATGTATACGTCGAGCTAAATGCCAAAGCTTAAATGTTAATTAACGAAAGCTGCCCGGCAGCTTCCCACAGGAAGAAGTCGGAGCTACACCTCAAAATTCACGCTCAGATCGTAGCTCGATGCTCAAAAAAGAAGCTTCGCAGCTAACCTTTTTTACCCTTAGCTGCTCTTCTTTAATTATTCATTCACAGCATTTATGTAAGTTCTTTTCAATATTGTTATCTTCTATCGAAGTTTCTTGAAGCTTCAATCCATATAACTTCACATCTGCAGGTCCAGGATATGCAGGTTTACCAGGATGTCTTGTGACTATATGGACTTCATAGTCATGCGTGGTCTTTGGTTTATAGTCAGAACAGTAAAGACATCCGTTTCGCCAATAATCAGAGGGCTTGCGAATTTTCACATATGCGTTGTCGGGCTTGGGCCACTCTAGATTTTTATTCTCTTCCTTAATCTTACGTAGGCGTTTTTATTTCCGACGTTCGTTTTCTGCGTGATGTTCTTCGTTCTCCCTTTCAATTCTGAGATATGCTTTATAAGAATCTCTTAGGTTAGCAAGGGCTTCCCTTGTTGATACCTCTTAGGCATTAATAATATCGGGATACCATAACTCTTTCAATCGTTCGACTTCCTTGACAAAATCCTTTGCTTCCTGACCTGTCCATCCTCTTTCCTCTCTAACGTAAAGGGGTTGATAGATCGCATCATCATCGTCACCTAGTTTCGTCGTCAATCTTCATCTTTCTCCTTCACCTCTAGACAGTCGTGCTTTTCCATCGAAGGCCTGTCACCCTTTAGGCCGCAGTACCTACATGCCCAAACGTCACCCATCCAGGAGGCTTTGTAAATCCTTGCTGACGTTGCTGACGTTGCTGATGCCTCTTTTTGGCTACCCCCTTGAAGTATTGCATCTTCTTCAAAATCATCTTTCATCTCCTGGACTACATGAAAATTTTCATGGGGGTCTTGAATATGGACGTCAGCAACATCAGCAACGTCATTAACCCCTTTTTTGGATATATTCGGATCTGGGTCTGGATTCCATTTCATAACTATAGGGTGTTCTCTTACGATGAGGACGTGGGGATCCTTCCTCATCAAATCGAGAATTGGCTTCAGTTTGCTGTTATGCTCAAGCCTGAAATTGTCCCAGTTCTCCATGTTTCCGTCTTTTACGTGAATCCCTTTAAGCAAAGAATTTCTTTCACAGACTTTTTTGGCCGCCTCGCTAAACTCTATTCCCCCTTCGACAATGTTATAGGTCTCCTTGACAATCTGTCTCATTTCATGATAGCACGTGTCTCTAGGGTCCACTGGGATGCCTACATGTTTTTTAAATTCGCTCAACATGAATTGGAATATTTGCATTGCTTCATTGGCGTCTTCAACGTCGACGACTGACTTGAGTTTAAGACGGGCAATGCCAATGGATACTCTCAACAATGAATCAAATTTCCGGAATAGTCCATCGACGCCAGATTTGGCCATCTGTTTAAGAAAATGTCTTAACAGTAGTTCGACATCATCGCCGATCTTTGGATTAAATGTCCTGGCATATGCGATGTATTTCTGTACTTTTTCAAGATCGCCTTCATAGATTCCCTGCGTATAATTCTTGGCTACCTGTATTCTTGTCTTAGTATAGTGATCAAGAAAGGCCTCTTCCGTATTTTCTCTAAAGATATAGATTAAATCAAACCTATCAGCGATCTGAAGTAAAACAGGAAATTCTTCGATACTAATTTTGTCTTCACTTTTCCATTTATTGCTGATTGGGTTAGCGGTAGCCAGAACAGACACATGACATTCAATATTGGCGGGGAATCCGTACTTTACCATGTCAGTTACTCCTTCCTCCATTGCATCGAATAAATGAGGCTGCTAGTCTAACTTCAATCTCCCAATTTCATTTATTCTTCCTATACCGTTCTTTGCTAGTGCAAGGGTTCCAAGATTAACACTCATTGCACCGCTGCTATCTCTATTGACTACTGCAATCAGCGATATACCACTTGAAGCGATACCATTAACAGATTGACAATTAGGGATTAGTTTGATCGCCGCATTTGATAATGCGCCCTTTGCGGTGCCTGGATCTCCGATAAAAAGGACATTGATCTTCATTCTTATCGGGAGCCGCTCCTTATCGTTTTTTATGCCAGCATTCACACATTGAATGAATATCCCCTTTTTCACATGGTCTGAGCCTATCATTTCGGGAGCGAATAACCTAGTTAGTTCATCGATAACACTCACTCCTTTTTTATCAAGTGCAGATTTCCATCCCTGTATTTCATCTTTATCGTGCTCAGTTAATGCGATCTCCTTCCTTTTAGTATAAACTAAATCATCGGCAAACAGAACACATTCAGGTTTACTATTTAGACTATCATTGTTTCGAACCACATAAATATGACCTATGACATCGACGATCTCTCCAGCACTAATATCATATGTGTTTGCATCGAACAGTTTTACCTGTAGCCTATTCAATTCAGTACTATTTTCTATGTCCTGAATCCAGATATCTACGGTTGAAGTGTATTCGTACTCTGCAACTGCGGTATCTCCCCCTTTATGTCCTTTCGACCAGTTAGGACATCTAGACCATTCTTTTGTATGTGGTCTATATAGCGGTGTTTTGTAGACTGTTGTTTCATCATAACCGCAATCGTCGCATATTACACGCGTTGCCTTGAACATTTGATAAACTGTTGACATACCTACAATACTCCCTCTGACTTTGACATGTCCGGATTGGGTTCGCTTTGCCTCTGAAACGGATTTGTTGACTAGTTGTGTTTGTTCTCTTTGCCGCTTGGCTTTTCGGTCTGTACGCCACATAAACTTCAAATTATCGAGCAGCAAGGCGGCTGAGAAAATGTCTTGTCCAGCTAATTTGTCGGCAATCAGTTCTGCCAATTTAGGGGCACCTTCAATCTCTTCGCCATTGAATCCCTTTTCGTAAGTTGCTGTTAACGTAATCTGTCTCGCCATAGATTCTTCATCATTTGTTCTTGCGCACAATTCTGCAATTATCTGTGCTGCAGATTCATCAGCAATCCTGGCGTGGAACATCATGCCAGAGAATCGTACATAGAAGTCATTGCGATAACCCTTAGTCACAAATTCAGATAAATACCCTGCAGTCGCCTTGATTACCGACGGTGACAGTACGACTAGATTCTTGATAACTCGGTCCTTCTTGTTATTTTTCTGGTTCTTCTCGTTCTTCTCTTTGTTACTGTGATTCTTCTTCTTATCATTGATATTGTCATCCGGTTTACCATTTACAATACAGTCCCTGAACATTTCTTTGAATAAATCGTAAATTATATCATTGGCTAGAAGATGGTCTGTAGTCCCTATGGATGTGTATCTAAAATTAGGTTCCTCTTTATGCGCTGAACCTGGTAATGTGCAGAGGCCTAAACTATTATCTGTCTTGATTTCAAACTCATAACCGCTTCTACAGTCAGCAGTTCCGATTGCCTTTCTTTGCTGTCTTGATAGCCAATAAATGTGATGTCCAAATTCCTTTCTAGTCTTAGTTACG
>JAATVR010000044.1 GCA_014523665.1 Nitrososphaerales archaeon TH526 | reverse complement strand
TTAAGGTTGTTGAAGGTTGTTGAAGAAGGGAATATGTTGTCATTCTTTACCTTCAAATTTTCTCACTATTGACTCTATTCTCCCCGCATATTTTTGCTTGTAACCTGACATACATCCGGTACAACAGAAGAATCGTTCATAATTTGCGAACTTGAAAACATGAAGATAGCCTGCGATTGGACCTTTACAAAATTCACAATCTAACTTAATTTTCATTCCTTTCTTAATCCTAGAATTGGCATCCCTGAGTTGTTGCATATGTTGCGGTTTGCCCTGCTTCTCATTTCTAATCTGGCCTTTATTTTCAAAAATATTTTCTTCCACAACTCCAAAATCAAAAACTGGAGAGACAGACTTTATGAATCCAACGTTAATCAGCCTCTCAAACCTCGCTCTAACAGTTGGTGTCGTTATACCGGTTTCCCGCGAGATTTGTCGAAATGACTTACGACCGTCTTTCATCAATGCTTTAAGTATGGCTACGTCATAGTCGTCTAATTGAAAGGGCATTTATATATCCATTACTTTGGTTACAAGGTTAATCATATTTTTACAATTGTAAAGGCCCATACTTATACATCTGTTTTTCTATGATAAAGTAGATAGAAAATCATGGCAAAAGACCCCGTCTGTGGCATGTTTGTTGAAGAGAAACCTCAAACAATACAGTATACCAAGGACGGAAGAACATATTACTTTTGCAGCAATCAATGCTTAAATGAATTTACTCAACCTGAGAAAGAATTAAGAAAGCTCAAAACATACGTTGCTATCAGTATTGCACTCACAATTCCCATCGTATTCTTAAGCTTACCTCATATGTTTCCTGCGCAACTGGGTCATTTATTCCCTATGGAAATTATGAATTATGCTAACTATATAATGCTAGCACTAGCCACTCCATTACAATTCTGGATTGGTTGGCGCTTCTATAGAGGATTATGGGACGGCATAAGGGCTAAGGCATCTAATATGGATACTCTCATTGCAATCGGCACTACAGCCGCTTATCTGTATAGTGCAGTAGTGACAATAGCTCCTGCCTATTTCCCATTTGAATCGGTGTATTTTGAAACTGCAGCAATTATTATCACCCTAATACTAATTGGAAGGTTGCTTGAAACAAGGACCAAGGAAAAGGCCACTGATGCTGTAAGAAAGTTATTAGATCTTCAGCCAAAGATGGCCAAGGTCATTGGAAGAGAAGGAAAAGCTGAGGTAGAATTTGAGATTCCTATAGAGCAGGTGAAACAAGGAGATATTATGGTCATAAGACCAGGAGAGAGAATACCAACGGACGGAGTTGTAATTGACGGTATATCATCCGTCGATGAATCTGCAGTAACAGGTGAAAGTATACCTGTAGATAAGAAAAAAGAAGATGAGGTTATCGGTGCTACAATAAACAAGAGTGGTTTACTAAAGGTCAGAGCTACTAAAGTAGGACAGGATACAGTGCTTTCTCAAATTATTACACTTGTTGAAGAAGCGAGAACAGGAAAAGCACAGATGCAGAGATTGGTAGATCAAGTAGCCAAATATTTCGTGCCAGCAGTCTTGGCTGTTGCAATAGGAGTAGGGCTAGGATGGTATTTTGTTGGGGATATAGGCATCACTTTCTCACTTTTGGCATTTGTATCTGTGATAATCATTGCATGCCCATGTGCTCTAGGTATTGCAACACCAGCCGCACTAATGATGGGTGCTGGAAAGGGAGCTGAAAATGGCATATTATTTAAGGGCGGAGAATATCTGGAAATAGCAAATAAAGTAAAGACAATAGTATTTGACAAAACAGGAACCTTGACAAAAGGTAAGCCTACTGTAACTGATATTATAGATCTGTCTGGCGATATGGGCGAAAGCGAAATACTGAGACTAGCTGCAATTGCAGAGTCTGGATCAGAGCATCCATTAGGTCAAGCAGTTGTTAATTATGCAAAGGAAAAAAGTATTCTGGTATCAAATCCCGATATTTTTCAAGCGGTATCAGGACATGGCCTTCAGGCAAGATACGCAGAACACATGATACTTATTGGAAATAGAAAATTGATGGATGATAGCAATATCTCAGTTACTGATGCTACAAATTTGAAGCTCAAAGAACTCGAGATTCAAGGGAAGACAGCTGTGCTTGTCGCAATTGACAATAAACTTGCTGGAATTATTGGTATAGCAGATACTATTAAAGAGAACGCTAAAGAAGCAATCGATGCACTAAAATCAATGCGAATAGAAGTGGTAATGCTTACGGGGGACAATGAAAGAACTGCTAATGCAGTTGCATCTAAGCTTGGAATTGATAGAGTTATTGCCCAGGTATTACCACAGCAAAAGGAACAAGCAATCTCTAAACTAAAAGGTGAAGGAAAAGTGGTGGCGATGGTAGGCGATGGAATCAATGATGCTCCAGCACTGGCAAGAGCTGACTTGGGTATTGCAATAGGTTCTGGAACGGACGTCGCTAAAGAGACAGGAGGTATTATCTTGATCAAGGATGATATAAGAGATGTAGTTATAGCACTTGATCTTGGAAAGAAGACCGTGTCCAAGATAAAGCAAAATCTATTCTGGGCATTTGCTTACAACACTGGATTAATTCCAATAGCGGGGGGTGCCTTGGTGCCGATTCTAGGTGTTGGAATATTTGGATGGTTACCCATGTTAGCTGGCGTAGCAATGGCTATGAGTTCTGTGACAGTGGTAGGAAACTCAATACTGCTTGGAAGATATAATCCAAGGTTTG
>JAATVR010000467.1 GCA_014523665.1 Nitrososphaerales archaeon TH526 | reverse complement strand
TTTTCCAAATCCTTTGAGGACAAAATTAAATACTGATTAAGATCTAGAGATATTTAAGTGAAAGGAAGGATAAGCTTTATTGAGTAGCTTATATGCAGGGACTTGCAAATTTGTAGTACAAGATTACGGAGGATAGATCACATATAACTAGCACAAAGAAAAACCGCCTATCTATTTTTTCTTGTCGTTGCTTAGGAAATCCGTTATTCTCTTCTGTTCCTTATAGAGTTGTAGGATTTTACTGCCTCTAATCCACTCTTTGCTAGACGTAGATAAACTTAAACAAGCAAAGGTCAACGCTTTCTGAAAACTTTCAAATTGTTTTTTTTCCTTTTTCAAAGCTGCTCTGATTCCTTCTCTAATCTGCCATACTCCTACTGGTATAACATAATCTGAATGAATCTCTCTTAGAGCTAATGCCGCCGCTTTTCTTCTTCTCTTTGAGAGGTGTTCTGCAATACCTAATCTGGCGGCAAAGTATGCACCTGCTATGGAAGGATAATGATCTAACCCTCTCGCATCTTCAAAATCCATGCCCATCCCTAGGTTTCCATTTTTGTCAAACCATACCTCTTTCATTTCAAAGCTCCATGTATCATCAGGAATTAAAATAACAGAATAGTAATTACCTAGATGTGAATATTTGTAAACTTCATAGTAGTCTATTTGAGGATAGACTACTAGACTTTTTATCAAACTGACAGAAATTATATCGTCTGTTGCAGAGATGCTCCAACGTGTTGGGACAAGCCTCCGGTTTTTTTGTAAGCCTAGCATCCCTACGCTAAGAACGCGATGAATTCTACTAACCTCTACTCCCTCCTGGTAAAGATCAACTACTGCTTCGGCTGCGTGCAAATCCTTATCATAATAGACGTTTTCTAATCTTTTATCTATTGAAAGGGAAGCTGTTTTGAAATTCTTTAGGGGTGCAATTGGACCAAATGGAGCAGATTCACCTAAATCCTTTTCATGTTCTACATCTGCAATTGGTCTTTTTTCAAACAGTACCTCACTTTCGGCCGATTTTGATGCCATAGCTAATTCCTGTAATGATTCAATATATCGTCCAGACGTAGCATGAATGTTAATATCTGATACTCCTCTAACAAGAGACAAACGGTAGTTAACAATATCTTCGAGACTTTTACCGAGCCACATTTCAGGTTTATCGAGTATAGTAGTGTCACCATGGAACGGTGGCACCATCGGTCCTACCTTTACCTTGGGATATCCATAGCGTCCGATAAAAACTGAAGGTGGTGTGGCACCGGAAAGTGTCTCTGAAGCTAATTTTGCAGAATTTGTACTAAGAAACTGAATCCAGTTATCTTCTAACCGCTTTCTGATTTCATTAGCTGTAGGCACACTTTACCGGTGGTTGAATATCAAGTATAATTTAATCTATCGAACCCCCGACCGCGTGTGTCTGTTAAGTAGGGGAGTGAAATCAAGTTGCGTACTGGCTAACACACGTTCATACTTTGACATAAACTATTTTCTCATCTGCTTGAAATATACGTCTAGTCAGTATTCGGACCTTGACACAATTCCACTCTGATCGGCCTTGAGATCTGCATGTTGCTCATCATGATGATTTCCACCAACTGTTTTCATCTGACCATACAATTGATGGATGTATGGATTGAATCTTGTGAATTTACAAGAAAGACCTCAGTTACCGTAGAATTGAAATAGCAAGATAACATACTCTATATTTCGCAGTCAAACCATAATTTTCGCCATTTACCTAATTTGAATAAGGTATAGGAACAGCTGGAATTACTTACTCTGAGTCATCTCGTGATGAATATCAAACGTGTGAGGATAGTATATCAATCACTTTATACTATTCTCCTTGTCTTGGTTCTTCGTCCTCAAATTCCTCTCCTCCGATAGGAACGTCTTCCTTTAGCTCTCCGTGGCTTTCTAATTCCTTTATTGCCTTGACCTCTTCATCAACATTATCTTTAATACGTACCTTTTCCTCCCTCTTACTTTTTTCCTTTAATGCTTTGTTCATCGATATTGGTCTTGGTCTTGGTTCATATTCCATTTGTACTTTCCCTTGTTCTCTCTGCGCTTTCACGTTTGACTCAACTCCTCCCTTTGCTCTCTGTCCATCTTTTCGCTGATTCTTTGAAAGTTTAACAACTCGAACGGTTACTCTCTCAATGTTCATTTCGTATTCGAAGCCGCAATGCGCAGAAGTATATTTGGGTTGATAGAGACCATCACTCAAGTTTAAATCCCACTCCAGATGTGAACCACAAACTTTACAGGTGAAATCAATTAATGCATCACGAAGTAATAGCGACGTAACTTTGGTATCGTCCTTTTTCGATAGAGCCATTTTTCTTGATAAGCGGTAGAATAATCAGCCCCAATGAAAGGCTATATCATGATCTGAACTTTTTGACCATCTACGAAAGTTGGAATTCAAGGGGATTGAACTAAAAAGATTGGTAGCATTTCTATTGAATTGGTTCATCACAAGGATGAGTTACATCATACTTCATTAATGTTGTAGCTTAAAATAGTAGCATCGCTAAAATGACAGTAGGTCCT
>JAATVR010000466.1 GCA_014523665.1 Nitrososphaerales archaeon TH526 | reverse complement strand
TTAGAGCCAATTCATTGTTTCTGTCTTCATCTTTAACGTATTTTTTACAATTGCAAGCATCGAATTCTGCAATATGGTAGACACATCTTCCTTTCCTGTGCATGTCCATCCAGTGCCAACTTACATCATGTCCGCAAATACAGGTTCTCATTTTATAGAAATCTAAAATGAGTATCTTATTCATCTTTGTCAATTATGTTAGTCTTTTTGATCTATTCTTATCGTCCTAACCAGACTTTGATTAGGGACTACCTAAGACTAAATTTTATTTACCGAATTCCTCCCAAGCAGGTATCCTTTGAGTTTTTGTAATTCAATTTTTTAACCTAGGTTATAACATTAAATAGAAAAGTTACGACGGATTATGACCTCTCGACTTACAAATACAATTCACTTTAGTGTCACATTCGTTGTGTCTATGGTGAAGACATGGTTCACATACTGTTCCTTTTTCTCTTTGTTTTTGTTTTTCTCTTTGTTTTTGGTTTTGGTTTTGGTTTTGGTTTTGGTTTTGGTTTTGGTTTTGGTTTTGGTTTTGGTTTTTTAGTCTTCTTTACGCTGGCACTTACTTTATCTTTTACGTCCACATTTTGCCTCTGTTTTGCTGCTTTTTGCTTATGACCACAAATATCGCATACGTAGTCTCTAATGCCCCCAGTTTCTTTAAATTGGCCTTTTGGTTCTGCGCTAGCGGTTACCATAGGATATAGATGACCCTTTTTGCATTTAGGACATAACTCCAATCCAGACACAGAATTATTAATCGTGAGGTGGGTATTAAATATTACAAATAAACTTTTCTCCGTACTTTTGAAATAAATTTAAGATAATGTGTTGCGATATTCAGCTTTTGCCCAATCAATAAGTGCTTTTAATTCTGTTGTACTGTAATCAACATCCATTTCATGTGATACTTGCAACAAGTCGTTGTTAGTATATACTGCAATTCGTAAATTATTTTCAATCTTCTTCCTTAATGCATTGACAGTATTTGACAGGAATTTTAATGTGTTAGCATTAAAGGAAAAAATCATCACAGCAGACAATCCATTTACATTTTTTAATTTTTTAGAAATAAGCCTTTGAATATCTATGTCGAAAAATGGATCTATCTTATTTTCAACATTTCCCAAATAAAGCGAATGCCACCCCATTAAATGCAAAGTTACAGAGGCAATTCTTGCCAGGTATGTTGCCTCTTCTGACCCAGAAACGACTATGGAATAAGCTCTTAATTTTGGAGTGTCTGTCGTAGAAACAAACTTTGTCATCAATACAAGATCCATGGCAGTATTAGAAACTAGCAATTTTTCACTTTCGCTTATTTTGCCTCTATCATACATATCATTTAATATATTCAAAGTTGGTAAAATAATATCAAATATTATTCTCTCCTTTGATATCGTTGAAAATAACAAATTAGAAATTATGTTAATTGCTTGTGATTCATTACCCTGAACCAGACAATCTAAAAATTTTTGTTGTAAATTGTGGATATTTACTGGAAATTCAATTTGGGGAGCATCTTTGTCCAAGTACCATACATTAACCGTTCCAATTTTTTTTTTCGAATTAATCCTTGTGCCAGCATTAGGTTCAAGTATTTTGTAAGGGTCATTCGATTTATCTTGGTCTTTGATGCCAATTCAATTCCGGATAGACCGGCGTAGTTCTCAGATAAAGCGGAAAATACTTTCTGTTTTACTTCTTCAAAGTTATACCCGTAATGCATACGAAGTTATTGATCACGTATGTTTTTAATAGTTTTCATTTTCACAACCATGTTTTTGAGATTAACCAAAAAATATAAGTCTATTATGATATGGGTTGCATTAGTAATGTCCAATAAAAAAGTTGTATTAGCTTTCTCTGGTGGTTTGGACACATCAGTATGCGTAAAATATCTGCAAAATAATCAGAAAATGGATGTAATTACGACCACAGTTGACTGCGGTCAAGAAGATGACTTTGATGCAATTAGAAAAAAATCAAAGATGCTTGGTGCTATAAAGCACGTCAACGTCGATGCAAAAAAAGAGTTTGTAGAGAAATATGTATACAGATCAATTAGGGCAAACGGTCTCTATCAAGGAAAATATCCTCTTGCTACTGCACTAGCTCGTCCATTGATTGCTGACAAAATAATGAAAGTAGCTGCGCAAGAAGGTGCAGCTGCAGTTGCACATGGGTGTACGGGAAAAGGAAACGACCAGGTTAGGTTTGATATTGCAATGTCATCAATTGATCCAAGTATCAAGATAATTGCTCCAATAAGGGAAATGAATCTGACACGGGATCGTGAACTTGCGTACGCAAAAAAAAATAATGTTCCACTAAATGATGAAATTAAAAAGTATAGCACTGACACAAATATATGGGGAAGAGCTATCGAAGCAGGTCAACTAGAAGATCCTTGGTTAGAACCTCCAGAAGAAATTTTTAGTTTGGTCAAGAATAAGATGATACCGCCTGAATATTTAGAGATAGAATTTGAGAAAGGCATGCCAATGGGAGTTGATAATAAAAAAATGAGTTTGTTGGACATTATTAGATATTTGAATATCAAAGCCGGTAAACATGGAGTTGGTGTGGTAGACCACATAGAAGACAGAGTAGTCGGAATAAAAACAAGGGAAATATACGAAGCTCCTGCAGCTCAGACTATCCTCGCAGCCCACAAAGATCTGGAACAACTTGTTCTGACTAAACATGAATTAAGTTTCAAGCAATTGGTGGAAGATAAGTGGAGTTGGATGGTTTATTCCGGGTTATGGTTTGATCCTCTTAGAGAAGACTTGGATAGGTTTATAGATGCAACTCAAAATAGAGTTTCAGGAAAAGTTAAAATGAAATTGCAAAATGGATCTTTCAGAGTAGTGGGAAGAAAATCCAAGTATTCACTTTACAGACAGACACTGGCGACATATGCTTCAGACTCTGTATTCGATCAAAACCTTGCAAAGGGTTTTATAGAGTTATGGGGGATGGAAACAGTTATTGCTAATAAATTATCAAAGAACTTATCTAAAGAGGAAAGGAGATAAATAAAAGTGAAAAAAGAATGTAAGGATTGTGGAGCTGAACTGACCATACCGGAAGACGCGATGGTTGGAGAAATCATTACATGTCCAGACTGCGGCACCGACTTTGAGATTGTATCAAAGACTCAGAATAGTGTGGAGATGAAACAAGCCGAATCAGTCGGGGAAGACTGGGGACAATAGTTGAATACAATATGCATAATATATGACAAACTAAGATTTGAAGAAAAAAAAATATACAGCAAGGTCAAAGAAAAAGGATTAGACGCAACATTAGTAGACGGGAAATTATTAATATTTGATACCGAATCAAGTAAACAGAATCTTTCGTTTGGCGATATTATATTACAGCGAGTTATAAGTCATAACAGGGGCTTACATTTAACTTACTGTATGGAACAAATAGGCTTCTCTGTTGTAAATACATTCAATGTCAGTGAAATTTGCGGGAACAAGCTAATCACCTCTATGGTTTTGAAAAAGAATAATGTGCCAACTCCCAAAACTACTTTTGCCTTTAGTACGGAGTCAGCAAGAGAGTGTATGAAAAATCTTGGATATCCGCTGGTAGTTAAACCGATTATGGGTTCATGGGGACGCGGTGTTTACCAAATAAAAGATCAATCAATGGCGGAAATGTTGTTGGATTCAAGACAAGATAACGATAATTCATTTTCTAGAATCTACTATTTCCAGGAATTAGTTGATCGTCCTTCGCGTGATATTAGATGCATTGTGATAGGAGATCAAATAGTAGCCTCAGTGTATAGATACTCTTCAGAAAATGAATGGAGAACAAATGTAGCTGTTGGTGGCAGAACAGAAGAGGCCCCAATGACAGCAGAATTACAAGAGATTGTCCTAAAAGCTTCAAGCGCTGTAGGAGGCGGAATCTTGGGAGTAGATCTCATGGAAGATAAACAAAGAGGCTATTTGGTGCATGAGCTGAACAATACTGTAGAATTTAGAGGAGCATCGACCGTATGTAAGTCTGACATAGCCGGAGCAATTACAGACTATTTGGTAAAATTATCCACAAAATAAAATTGTGTTATAATAAAAATACTCTAGAACTACAAGCGGCACAGCCAATTGCTACGGGTTGGATAACAAAATTCATAAGATGTCATAGTAGAAATTTCGGTAAAGGAAGAAATTGAAATGAAAGTAGGAGTAATCGGCGCTTCGGGATATGTTGGTGGTGAACTATTACGGTTGCTAGTAGTTCATCCGGATGTTGAATTAAGTGTTTTAACCTCTAGGCAGAACGCAGGAGAGTACGTCCACAGAATACATCCCAGTCTGAAAGGTTTCATAAATCTAACATTCTCGTCGATGGAATTGGACAAATTAACAAAACAATGTGATTTGATATTTGTATCTGTTCCTCATGGTAACGCATTAAACATAGTCAAGGAATTATACAGTACAGGAATAAAGATTGTAGATCTATCAGCAGATTTCCGTTTGAAGAATGCAGACGATTATGTTAAATGGTATGGTTGGGAACATCCTTATCCTGATTTACTTTCCAAATCTGTTTACGGCATTCCGGAGATTCATAGAAATAAAATCAAAGATGCACAATTAGTATCATGTCCTGGGTGCATGGCAGTAACCTCAATTTTGGCGCTAAAGCCATTAATTGAAAATAAATTGATTGATACTGGTCATATTATTGTAGATAGTAAAATAGGCTCTTCTGGTGCGGGTTCGAATGACAGCTCGGGAACCCATCATGCAATGAGATATGGGGTGATAAGACCATACAAACCCTCAAAACACAGACACACAGGTGAAATAGAACAAGAATTAAGCATCTTATCAGGTGAGAGAATTAAAGTAAGTATGAGTCCTCATGCCGTAAATCTAGTAAGGGGAATACTAACAACAAATCATGTATTTCTTAATTCACCAACGTCAGAGCTTGAACTATGGAAGGTTTATAGAAATTCGTATAAGGAAGAACCATTCATTCGACTAATAAGAGATAAAAAGGGATTCTATAAATTCCCGGATCCAAAATTCGTTGTTGGTTCTAATTTCTGTGATGTGGGTTTCGATATGGATGAAAACACAAACCGAATAGTTGCTCTTTCAGCCTCGGATAATTTAATGAAGGGAGCTGCAGGTTCTGCCGTGCAGAACATGAATCTAATGTGTGGGTTCAGTGAAACTGATGGACTCAGGTATACACCATTAACACCGGTATGATTGTCATAAAGTTTGGTGGAAGTGTTCTCTATGAATTGCATCCATCAATAATTGATGATATTCGCCAAATTTCGCAAAAAGAGAAACTAGTGTTGGTTCATGGTGGAGGAAATGAAGTAACCAATGTAGCTACAAAGCTTGGAAAGGAACAGAAATTTATCGTTTCTCCCAGTGGTATAAGAAGTAGATTCACCGATAAGGAAACGGCTGAAATTTACACTATGGTAATGTCTGGAAAAATAAACAAAATAATAGTCAGAATGCTAGTCCAGGCAGGCATAAGAGCGGTGGGGATTTCCGGAATAGATGATAACATGTTGAAGGCAGTAAGAAAAACAAAGCTGACAGTGCTAAATGAAAAAGGGCGCAAAATGATTATTGAAGGAGGATATACTGGAAAAATAAATTCTGTTGAAACGTCTCTTTTGAACACTCTCACTGAAAGAGGCTTTGTTCCTGTGGTATCCCCTATAGCAATGAGCGAAGAATATGAATTTTTAAATGTCGATGGCGACAGGGCCGCTGCTTACATAGCCGGAAATCTAAAGGCAGATAAGGTCATTTTTTTAACTAATGTAAACGGCTTACATTTAGAAGACAAACTGGTGAAAAAACTTACCAGAGATGAGGCAAAAGAGCAGTTGCCGAAAATAGGATTTGGAATGGAAAAAAAGATATTGGCTAGCACAGAAGCCCTATTGATAGGCGCTAAAGAAGTGATAATATCGTCAGGTAAGGTATCTAACCCGATTACGTCTGCAATAAATCATACAGATTGTACGGTGATCTCGAATTGAATCTTAATGAAGACGCATTTTTAATAAATCTATATCAAAGATTTCCTGTTACTATCGATAGAGCCCAAGATGCAACAATTTGGGACACATCAGGAAAGGAATACATTGACTGTATGGGCGGATATGGGGTCGCTATCATAGGACATTGCAATAAAGATGTCATTAATGCAATAACATTGCAAATAAACAGGCTCATGGTATGCCATATGTCTACCTACAATGATAGCAGACTAGAATTTCTCTCAAAGTTAAAATCTATAGCACCTGATAACCTCGGGAAGATTTTCTTTAGTAATAGTGGAGCTGAATCTATAGAGGCTGCATTAAAATTCTCACGAAAATTTTCACAAAAAAATGGAGTTATTTCCATGTATGGTGGTTATCACGGGAAAACGTTTGGCGCACTGTCTGTCACGCATAACGCAAAATATCGCAAGTCGTTCAATCCTTTGTTAGATGGAGTAAAATTCGTTCCTTTTGGAGATATATCTTCTCTTACGGATGCCATAGATGAAAGTATTGGTACTGTGATCGTCGAACCAATTCAAGGAGAATCTGGCATAATTATGCCGCCAGAAGATTATGTGAAGGCAGTGAGAGAAGTATGTACAGAAAAAAACCTGGTATTGATATTTGACGAAATTCAGACCGGCCTTGGACGAACAGGAAAAATGTGGGCCGGCCAAAATTGGAACGCTGTTCCTGATATAATGTGTGTAGCAAAGGGAGTGGCTTCTGGAGTTCCTGCTGGTGTAACATTTGTTAAGGAGGAAATTGCCAACTGTATGAACGTAGGAGAACATTCTTCAACCTTTGCTGGAAATCCGATTGCATGCTCGGCAGGAAGTGCCACTATTGATACAATAATAAAAAAAGACCTGCCCTCAAGAGCCTCAGATACAGGAAGGTATTTCAAAGATAAGCTCATCGAATTGAAAGAAAAGCATCCCATAATAAGAGATGTCAGAGGCATGGGAATGATGCTTGCCTTAGAATCACGGTTCGATGTCAGAGATATATTGATGGATGGAATAAAAAATGGGCTTTTGATGTTATACTCTGGAAGAACAGTGATACGGCTACTTCCACCTTTAGTTATGAAGAAGGAGCAAGTGAGCAGAGCTGTTGAAATAATGGATGATATCTTAAGTGAAGAGGAGAAGAGGCGTAATGTCCAAAGATAATGAATTTGACCAGCGAATCTTAGAGATTTTGCGAGTGGATTCTAGAAAATCATTTGTAGATATTGGAAAGGAGCTGGGATTATCGGAATCTGCAATAAGACGAAGGATTAAGAATTTAATTGATAATGGGACAATATCGAGATTTACGATTGAAGAAAATTCTAGCAAGAAAACTAGTGCAATAACTTTGCTTTCTGTCAGCTCCACAACTGACACCAATTCAGTTGCTTCTAAATTGCAAGAAATCGATGGTGTTAAGGTTATTTATGAAATAACTGGACAATATGATGTAGCCGTGATTATATCAGCAGACTCTATAAACGAAATCAATAGTAGTATTGACGAAATAAGAAGAATACAGGGCGTGTCAAATACGGATACAGTGATAATACTGAGAACGCTTACCTAGCAGTATTTTAAACAATAGCCGAAAAGATTTATATTCTATTCGAAATAATGTTTTATTTAGCGTAAATGTCACTAATTTCAGATGATCCTAACCATTTTGCGAAAATGTACAATAAAACAACAACGAATAAAGAGATAAGGATACTTGATTCAACACTACGTGAAGGAGAGCAGCATCCTGGAGTTTCGTTTACAATTAAACAAAGAATACAGATTGCCTGGCTGTTAGATTCGTTTGGTGTGAACCAAATCGAAATAAGTCCCGTTGTATCGCATGACCATTTCGAAGCGACCAAGACAATTATCAAACAAGGGCTAAAGGCAGACATTTTGGCTCATGTGAGAGCCCTAAAATCAGATGTAGAAGTCGCAATTGATTGTAATGCAACATGGGTCGCAACATATATGGGAATCTCGGACATTCATCTTGCCACAAAACTGAAAATCTCGAGAGAAGAAGCCAAAGTTAGAGCTCTTGAAGTTGCAGACTTTATAAAATCACATGGATTGAAATCTCGTTTTACAATGGAAGACGCAAGCAGAACGGATCCATTATTTCTGATTGAAATGTGCAAAGAAATGAATTCTCGAGGAATCGAAAGAATAAGCATTCCAGATACTGTAGGAATAATGCGCCCGCAAGGAATGTACAACCTGGTAAAGATGGTACATGATAATATTGACACAAGTATTTCATCGATAGACGTACATTGCCATAATGATGTAGGCCTTGCACTCGCTAATTCACTTGCAGGATGCGAAGCTGGAGCCAATCAAATTCACACAACCATAGATGGATTTGGTGAAAGAACTGGAATTCCATCTCTAGCCGAGACAGCAGTTGCTTTATCCGTCATTTATGGAATGCCAAATGATTTTAGATTGCACATGTTAAAAGATCTTTCAAGAACAATCGTAGATTACACACACATTGAAACACCAGAATCCAAGCCAATAGTTGGAGAAAGTGCTTATAAACACAAGGCAGGTACGCACCTAGCTGCTATTTTGCAGAATCCATCGGCATATGAAATTCTTGAACCTCATCTAGTGGGAAACAGGAGAAAAATAGTCTTTGGTGAGCTTGCAGGAAAAAATGGTGCAGCATATTTGCTTTCTCTTTTGGGACTTGAATCTTCAAAAGTTGAGGCCGAAAAAATGGCCAAAGGTTTGAAAGAATTACGTATGGGTGATATATTGGAGTTATACCTTGACGAAAGATTAGAAAGAAAAATACTTAACGATGCATTATCAAAGTAGAGGAGATAGTAATGATAAAATGTACTGAATGCGATGCAGAAATCAAAATTCCTAGTGATGCCATGGAAAACGAAATTGTGACGTGTCCTGATTGCGGCGCAAGTTATGAATTAATCAAGTCAAACGATGGGTTTGCCATCAGACCTGCACAGTCTGTCGGAGAGGATTGGGGAGAGTGAAAGGGAATAACAACAAACCTTCCTTTTTCATTCTTTATGACCAACTAAGATGGGAAGAAAAATCGTTAATCGAAGCTGCGAAAAAAAGAGATATCAATCTAGAGGTTATCAATTGTAGAGAAAATTCGATTGAGCTCGACAAGGATAAATCCATCTATTGTGACGACATTATCTTGCAGAGATGTGTGAGCTATTATAATAATCTGCATTCGACTGCTGCTTTTGAGGGACTGGGAGCAAAAGTGATTAACTCTCTTTATACCGCTATAATGTGCGGAAATAAATTGTTCACCCATATGGAATTGTCAAAATCAGGGATAGCCATTCCCAAAGCTTTTTGTGCATTTTCGAATCAATCTGCTATGAGTATCCTAGATAAGAACGGTTATCCAAAAGTTATCAAACCTGTAGTTGGCAGTTGGGGAAGGATGATAGCGCTATTGAAGGATAAAGAGGCAGCGGAAGCGGTAATTGAAGACAGAGAACATATGTACCCGC
>JAATVR010000465.1 GCA_014523665.1 Nitrososphaerales archaeon TH526 | reverse complement strand
GAGAATCCCATTAAATTTTATCTGGAAAAGGAAACGCATATTTGTATATAAGGTTAGTGATGAGTTTTCAACTTCAATCAATGCACTGAGGTGAAGATCCCTATTTCAAAATGTCAATTATAAATCGGATTTCTGTGCGCGCAAATTTCGTATTCAATCATTGAAAACGCCTATCTACAAAATTCATACCGGTATGATTTTTATGTCACTGGCAATTGGGGATTTCACCTCGTCCATAATTTCACACTCAGTCAAAGGCGCAAACACCTGGAGTCTTTACACCAAATGATGGATAGACAATCTATACACAACTATTCCTGCGCATATCAAATAGATTTGGCATAACCACTCTTTCTACAAATCTATTAGTGGCATAATACGTTGGATGCGTAGGAGACTCTGATGCATACTCTTCCATCCACTCTTTCTCCTGTTCAGATAACATTGATGCATCTACTATTTCCTGAATATGCGCGCGTCTTTTCTTCTTGTATTCCTTTAACCATAATTCATTATCCAGATCTTCTAACTCCATTTGTTTTGATAGGTCGTAACAGAAGACATAATCACCCTCTAGGCATAGGTCTGGAAACGCAGTTCTCTGCAGGCCTAAATCAGATTGGATATTTTGGATTTTGATTGCCCACCCTAATCTAACTTGAAGTGACTCGCCATTCCTAAGATTCTTCGAAATTTTGTAACCCAACCACGCACGGAATAAACAGTTCCATCCTTGGCCTTTTGTGTACCCTGATCGACATGGAATCCACTTATCTGCACTGAACTGACCCAGTTGTACGTTCTTGAATTTCTTCTCATATTGATCTGACGTCTTTTTTCTGTGGTTTTGGCGCGCAAAATGACGACAAATTTACTCATGGATTATCGGGAATGGCCATGACTGCATTTATCTTGAACTTTTACCTGACTAGAAAAAGAAAGCTGTACTATTTCGTTGCAATAGGCGCATCATGGATAGCATTTGTTCTATGAGAAGTCTATGAACTCACAGCAGTAGCGACTGGTTTTGGGGGTGGATATATCCAGACTGAACCTATGGATCTTGCAATAGATCTTTGGGTAGATTCGTTAGGTGCCTTAGCAGTTTGTTTTCTATATGATGAATTTAGCCATGACTGACAAGAACCAACTTAATGAGGATAATTATACAATAATTCAACTGTTACCAGTTTAGCATTATGCTACTCTATTAAGATGCCCGTATATCGTATTTGATTCATTAAAAATGATTTGACGTTTCACCTATTGTTAAACAGATCTGAAATCTTCTCATTCAAAAGATTGTAATGCAATTCAACGATCTTTCCAGTTGAGTAAGCATCTTTTATATCCCTTTTTATCTTGTTGAGGGCGTCTGTATTTTGACCAGTGATTGATTCAATTCTTTTCTTGAATATTTCTTGATATGCTGTTGAAACTTCATTTTTTAGATGCATGAATTGCTCGTTACTTATCTTACCTTCTGCGTACGAATCTGAGATGTTTCTATTTAATATGTTTAATTGATTAGTATCATTCGCGTCCACTTTACTATCACCATATACACGAGCCATTTGTTTATGAAATGAATTTAATCTTGAAGTCTGCCTCTTTGTTTTTATCCATCCTACAACAGCAGGTATAAGTAATGATCCAACTAGAGCAGTAATGACAACAGTAAATAAAGAAGCCCAATATTGTGCCGGAACCGGTGGTGGAAGTGCTTTAAAGTACGCAGTAAAGTTACCAAACCTATTAACAGTAAGACTAGCCGCTGGGTCATTTGAAAATGTATCAAGTGCAGCCAATGGAGAATCGGCTGCCGTAGATGCATTAATTGTTCTAGTCGAGTTACCATCAAACGTTTCAACCCAACTGGCGAACTCATAACCATTGTTTGGTGTAGCTATACATTCTGTCCCCGATGAAACAAAAAAATAGCGATTTATCGGAGCGTCCAGACCATTGCAAATTATCTGGCCGCCTACAAATGGATTAATATCAAATGTTACTCCAGCTACAACTTCATTAGTAACTGGATTGATTACTGATACGCTATCAGAACCACTATTTGCTACATATACAGTATCTTCAAATCCATAAATAGAACTTGGATTAGCTCCTACTTCTATATTCTTTATTACAGTGTTATTGGCTGGATTAATTACTGAGACGGTGTTGGATTCACCGTTTGCTACATATACAGCATTCATAGATGAGGTAATAGAAAACGGATAAGCTCCTACAGTTACATTCTTTATTACAGTGTTATTAACTAGATTAATTACTGATACAGTATTAGAATCACTATTTGCTACATATACCGCATCTCCATATCTATGAATAGAACTTGGATAAGCTCCTACTTTTATATTCTTTAATACAGTGTTATTGGCTGGATTAATTACTGATACGCTATCAGAACCACTATTTGCTACATATACAGCACCTCCTCCGGCCAATGCCTCAATAAACCTCGGGCGATCTCCTACAGTTATATTCTTTATCACAGTATTTGTATCTGAATCGATCACAGACACTGTATTAGAACGAAAGTTTGCTGCGTATGTGGCATCTGTAGATGTGTAAATCTCGATCGGTATGTCCCCAACCTCAATCTGAGCACTCGTTAACACTTTTGTTTGATTCGCAATTGATTCTAACATATTTTGGCTGAGTTGTGCTTTAGTATCATTCATTACTACATTATATGAAATAAATACTAGTAAACAAAAGATTGTTAGAATCAGTCGATGACTTATCACTTGGTCGTGCGCACTAATATCGATCTATTAAATGCAGAACCAGATAAGCTTTGCTCAATGATGTATGCACGCTAACTCTTGGTCTAGCAGATTGAAGTTCAATCACATGTCTCAAGTTATGGCTTCGTCATCTTCAATCATCTTCACATATTGCTATCTGTCTGTTTACATGGTGATATTGATTTCAAATGGTTGATGAGTTTGTGTTGTGTCGTAGCAGTACTAAAATCAAAGATTCTGATGTAAATGCATGAGTTTGTACATGATTATTTATGGCAGCTGAATATTTATGGCAGCTATCAAGTAGATTGGTTAAGAGCCAGCATTATCTAAGCTTGACGTGGAAATAGAATGACCAAGATGTAATGAGATTATGGAATTGTGCTCCAACTTCGATGAACTAATGTACAGTTACGAGAGCTATAGTTTTTTTGCTAAGATGCGTATAATTGACAAGAGAAGATAATATATGTTCTAAGACTCGGCAAGTCGATTTAGTCTGTTTTTGACATACTTGCACTACAAAATTATGACCTTTTCTGACTAACTTATAGATTCCAACTTTCGACCTAGCAGCATGTCGGTGTACGCAAAATCGTTCTTCATTATGGCATCGGTATACTTTGAAAAAGTGGAATTTTCAATACATGAGCCATGCATTGGGTATATCATGTTAGGGGACAAATCTATGAGTCTTCTTGTAGTACGTCTTACTGGCTCTTCATTTGCAAATATCCCTGCTCCCCTATAAAGACCAATCATGCTTTCCGATAAGTCTTCTGATATAACTGGTTTATTGTTGCCAGGCTGAATGAATAAATCAGATGGAAACAGTGACTTTGTAGTTTCTTCATAAATCATCATGCTGTCCCAATGATGTACGTGTGGAGTCATAATAAATCTAAACTGTCTTTTTCCAGTTTTTAAAACTTCATTATCCCAAAAAGAGATATGGTCTGCAGGAACATTGTACCATCCTGTTAGATTCAACTTAGAACTTAAATCGCTACATACTAATTTTGCATCAGCAGAATCGAGAAATGCCATTCCACCCCACTCATCGCTTTCGAAATGTAGAAATGATACATATGCTAGTTTTTGCAGCGGAATAATTTCTTTTACTTTTGCTTCTATTTTCTTGTACATTCCAATAGGGCCTGTATGGATTAGCATAGGTCGCTCATCGTCAATTAAAAACTGATTGAAAGTAATGCCATACATATCTACCATCCCTGAGATTCTGTATATTCCATCTTTAATCTCTGAAATCTCTACATCAATATCTTCTGGGCTAAATTGTGTCCTACTAATTTCTGGCATATTCAAATCCATGTATATAATGGCATCAGATAAATCTTGTCATACATGTCCAGGCTCCAAATATCTATCACACTCCGGCTTTGATGAATTAGTGTATTCCTGTGAGAGCTGTAGCTTCTTAAGATATGTACAGCTAACTTAATTATTTAACAAGTTTCATCTACAATCAATAGCATAATGTGTTACGATTTACTCAATATATTATTATCCATATAACGAATGATATTCTGTTTCTTATTTCATCCAATCTCTATGTTCAAGATACTCGAGTAGTTTTAAGAGTTCTTCTATTCTTGCCTGCCCGCCACTTTTATTTTTGCATAATTCATAGCGATGCCTTATCGCTCTATCTTCATCAATGGATATAATACTTTTATCCTCGACGATATCAAGGAATTTTTCTTCTTTTCCCAGATGATCTGTAATAAAAACTGCATATGATTTAAGAAACCTAGCTATAGGTTCTTTTGAACCAGTCTGCTTCCCTTCAATAATGCATTTCCTCCAAATTAACAATTCTCTCTTGAACATTCTGGATATCCTTCTTCCAAGCTCATGTTCTATCAAAAATTTTCTAACATCTTCTGAAAAGCTATTCTTATTATTAGTACTTGGGAAATATGCCTCCTCTTCTTTACCGTGATGAAAGGTGTCGATGAGTTCTTCCATAATTACTGAAGCAATCTCAAGATCTTCAAGTAAGATGTCACTATCTTTACCAGCATAAATCTTATCCGAACATTTCTGTATTACTTCCCCAAATCTTCTTACAAATAGATGATCCTTCTTGAGATCTGACGTTGCGTTCAAGTTAATATTTTGTGATCGTAAACAGATTTAAATATTAATTATTTCCAATTACCAATGTTCGTTCTATATCTACAACTAGCATACAACATGAAGTTAAGTCATTCCAAAGAACTCAGTGCTTGGCTGTACAGTAATCAGATAGATGTCATTAGGATGAACAGGTAAGACGGCACAAGTAGGAAAGAAAAGACAAAATAGATTGGATACTGAAGATAGATGCTTTTACGTCTCTGCAGATCATGTACATCTATAATGCATGATATTTCATGATGAGAATTTCATTGAGATTATTAGGTTACTTCTAATACATATATACTATGGACTCCGTGATTCGTAGTTTGAGAGTGAACAAATTGGTGGTCATCAATGTGTCATTACTTGATATCTGAATCTAGCAGATTATAACTAATTTGTAATAAGCATATGCGATGGCGTGAACCATTACCAGATAACCTCATCAGATCCGTCACAAGACGCCATTAATATCAATTCATGTATGAGAGGAGACATAGGAACAAAGTGGTCATTAGTTGACCAGTATCTGAAGCATAATAGAGATCAGGAAGCAGCAGAATTAAGCGATGTCATTTTAGCCATCGATGATCGCCATCCTGGCGCATGGTTCGCCAAGGGCAAACTTTTTTTATATTGAATCGCCAGAAGTGCAGAGATATGGTATGACTCATCGTAGGTGAGGTTCAAAACATATCGTATGAGCCTGCGAATACTTCAGGAGTCGACAAAAATAATTGGTATAGATGGTGATGAATGTTGTTAATGGTTGTGACTATCGGCTGTTTTGCTGTCATGGCAGGTCTGGTAACGGCTGCTACTATGATGACGCTCTATTATACGAGGTGGGGCCTGAATAAAGGGACAATATTGACAAGCGAAAATTATAGTCAATGCCAAAATAATAAGAAGAACAAACTTCATAGGCTTTATCATACAAAGTGATATTGACAAGCAATCAGCATGCAGTAGTAGAGTACCACAGTTGGCGTTCACTTTCAGAGTAACTAACTATTATCGCTGATTTTCTAGGATAACAATTGCGTTGGTATGCAATATTATTGTGTGTACATGACCCATGGTCGTTTGTTAAGCAGGCCAGCGAGAGGTTCATTCATTCCATTTATGAACAGAAGCACCTAAAAAATAATGTATGGACGGAATCTTTCAATCTCTGATAGTCTAGAACTAGAGACCTGTCAATCATACTGCACGTAGAAATCTACTTGAGTTGTCCTCTCATCAGCAAGTAACCGCTGGGGGTTCACAACTAGTTGATGACCAGAGTATGTCTGTATTATTGTATCCAGTACCATTTATCACTAGAGTCGACT
>JAATVR010000464.1 GCA_014523665.1 Nitrososphaerales archaeon TH526 | reverse complement strand
TGACGCAATTCTGAATCTTGGGCCACTGACAGCGCGACAGAGTATATTCCTAAGCTAAAGAGAAAAGAAGCAAGCACAAGAAAGGCACGTTGGATTGCTCCAAAGGGTGGATAAGAATTGTTGGTTATCCAGTTATTGGTCGTTGGAGAAATTAAAATGGTTGCGAATGCTGCTATAATCAAATAGTTAATGATCTTATTACGAGAAGAGGTAATTTCCCGTCCAAGAGTTTTTGCTACTAAAATATATGCATAAGCTATTACAAAATCAGCTACAACCCATCCTGCGGTACCCATTACCCTAAAGATAAGGAACCTGGACTCCATATATACAAATTCACTTCCAGTTGACTTTAAAAATTGAGGACCAAATACCCCAGTTAAAAAAAGTACAGGTGGTAAAATTATAAGTGTCCAAAATGTTGCTCTTCCTATCTGATCCTTAAAATAACGAAGGAAAAATGCAACAGCAACTGTTTCTGCGATAGCAATAGCAGTAACTTGAGGGACAAGAAACCCATAGAGATGAATGATAAGTTCTATACTAGTTAAGTGTCTGCTTGCCATAGAATTGCTAGCTGGGAAATTTAGATCTATGGAGGGTGGTCTTGAAACGACTAATTCCTTTATATCAAGTGCAATAGCAACTGTCGTGCTGATGCAAAGGAGCATCGATGATACAGCAAATGCCAATATCATGATATTGTGTCGTTTGTTGGCACTCGAATTGAACCATGACAAGAAATTGTAAGTGCGAAAACCAAAGAACAAGATGGCTACTGCACTTATTAAGAGAATTAGAATCAGCAGGTAAGTGCTATATTGTGAAAATAACACCATTTCAACAATGATAGCTCCAAAGATGACTAAAAGTGCATAAAGAAAAATTGGTGTTGCCTTGTACAGCCTATTAAAAAACGAAGGAGCCTCAAGGACTTTGCGCAATGCAACCATATAATGTCTAAGGGCATACAGACCTGCAAAAAATACAGTGATACTCATTGTTATAAATAATATTACACCAAAAGAAGAAGTAAGAGGCTTTCCCAAAACGTCAAAAAAGGTGCCAAAGATTACATCGGTAACTATTATGGCCCAAGCAATAAACGTCATCAAATAAGTTTTTTTGTTAATGATAGTTGTAGTGACTACCAATGGCATTTTTGTAGTCGACACATCATTATATAGTCTTCTATATACGTTTCGGCAAATTGCTGAACTGCTTATACTTTTAAAAACCAGATTTTGACCACAAGGTATGCTTCATCATCAGCAATCTAATCCAAGGGTGTGTTTATTTTTTGATTCTTATTCTTGCTGCTTTGGTCAAATAATATCTTGCCAAGGTTCTGTCGCCTTCTCGTCGGATTCTTGTCATCGTCAGGCTGTCACATGATGTCGGATATTTTTCTCAATGGCGGTGCTGTCATGACTCCTCCTACTACCGGTGCGATTTTTCAGTTAGTTGATCCTGCTGGTACGATCATTCACGAGTACGCAGCGAGGCCTGTCGGTACAGTTAGAAGAATTGAACGAGTAGTCTTCTAAAACGACTGGGTCAGCCTGGCTGCTAATTCAGACCTCTATTCCTTATTTTAATAAAGATATTTAGTTTTTAACCTTTTCTTGCAAGTTCTGGTGACTCTATATGAGAGCTTTTATATTGTAACCTAAGGGAGATAAATAGCCTATCATCTTTTCTTAAGGCGATTGTTATATACTTGTATTAAAGAAACCAAGTTGTTCTAACTTGAATGACAATTGTGTTGATCACCTCTATTGACTGCAATAGATGTGATCTCAATGGATATGATAGATAAGATATTATAAAAATATCTATTACTGGATTTGGGTCATAATATTATTTCCGACCAATTTATCATTTCCGAACTACTGATACTACTAGTAGCAGTACTCAAATTTCCTATAAATATATCAGCTACTCAGTTAGCTACTGAAAGCAAACCTGAGATCTTGTACGATTTAGTATTCGTTCAATGTTGAAATTGTTCGATCTTCTATCGTCCTACATTGCTCCTCCCATGATCACCTATGGGTCGGGGTTGTATTAATGGACTGTTTAACCTATCTACCCAATCTCGGCAACTCAGTGATTCTTGTGATGCATTTTCGGCTCGGTAATTACTAACGGGTACAACCCACCATCAACCAACGCTCAATTTTCAGCCTAGCATCTTATTTACCTTTGGAGAGGTGTGTGACTCTGCCTGAATGCATATGTCAGTTCATTACTCACTTGACCTTGTAGTTTTACAATCAATCAGAAATGATTACGTGTAATAATGGTATATAGATAGCGCGCTCAGCGAGCGCGCATACACTCAAGAGTATATACAAAACTATTTAATCCAACAGCTGATTTTTCCCTACGAAAGCAAAATGGCCTATGCCATAACCATTGCTACGTATGACGCCAAAAACAAAAATTTAAGGGCTAGTCACTGGTATTCTCTTGACGATCATGTTTTCATGTACAGTGATAACTGTTTCGCGTTGTCGCAATTTAGCTTTATACTTCAAATTTCTAGGTTTGGTTCTTAATCTGTACCCACAACATGGGCACCACAATCCTTCCCATTTCAGAAATATTTCACATATCTGACATCTTTTTTGCCCATTAGCATATCTTCCCATACCTACTGGCTTCTGAGCCTTATGCCTAGAACATATTCCTTTACACGTCATACTCCTTTAGCCTTATCACCTTATGACAAGAAATGTGCTTATTAAGCTTTCTCAACAACAATACATAAAATCACAATCAAATGTTTTCTAATTTTGAGGAACATAGATGATAAGTAACAAATATTGGACAATAGCTCCAAAGCTGCATGCGGGCCCGAACATTTTTAGGAATAAATTACCTTAAAATGGCCTTTGTCGTCAAAAAGAACCATTGACATTGTCCGTGGTTTCGCAATATGAAAGGCTCTTCTAGAACATGAGCCAACGAAGAAAGGGTTGATCGATATGTTCAAGATCATAGTAGTGTGGTTCTGGATGCCAAATCAGGACATAGATAATTATGTTATTTGTTTGCCTATTCTTCATTGAAATACGGTAAGTTTGAAAGATTTAATGCATAATGGACCGATTCATGTTTTTTGATTTCTAATTATGTTGAGTGCAGAACCCATTCTGAACCATTCTATTTGAGATTCATTGTACGAATGCTGGAGCAAGATTGTCTCACTCTCTTGGTTACCATGGTGTAGTATACACTCCAGAGGTCTGCCGGGTTCTAATCGACTTAACCCGTGTATACTTATCCTGTCATCTTCAAGTACTTTTGCATAGTCTGATTTATTGGCAAAGGTAGCCGCAAAGACGCCCTGCTTCTTCAAATTGGTTTCATGAATTCTTGCAAAACTTCGAGCGATTACCGCAACACAACCTAAATACCTTGGAGACATGGCAGCGTGCTCTCTACTACTGCCTTCTCCGTAGTTCAAGTCGCCAATGATGATCCATTTAATTCCTTGATTTCTGTACATTCTAGCAATTTCTGGAAAAGGAGCAATCTGATTGTTTAATACGTTCTTTCCAACACCAATTTTTCCGTTAAATGAATTCATTGCTCCTAGGAGTAAATTATCACTTATTTTATCAAGATGACCTCGATACATGAGCCATGCTCCTGCTGGAGAAATATGGTCGGTGGTACATTTCCCATCAACCTTAGCCAGTATTACAAGGTCTTCAAAATCCCTTCCATCCCATGGCGGGAAGGGCTCAAGCTTTTGAAGCCTTTGGCTATCATTTCTGATAGCGACACTGATGCTTTCCGGATGGCTGGATGGTGCGACATATGTTTCAGCAACGTAGGAGAATCCTTGCTTAGGAATTTCTGGTGCAATCTTGGGTGGCTCAAGTTTGAACAAGCTTCCGTCGCTGGCTACCAATTCGTCCTTTAGGGGATTAAATGATAACCTTCCGACCAATGCGAGAGCAACGACCATCTCTGGACTGGTGATAAAATTCATAGTCTCCCGTCTACCATCATTTCTACCTGGAAAATTGCGATTATACGATGTGACAATAGAATTAGGAACACCTGTTTTCAATTCAGACCTCTGCCATTGACCGATGCATGGTCCACACGCATTAGCAAGGACATTAGCTCCAATCATTTTAAGCAAATCCATCTGTCCATCTCGCTCAATTGTAGTCCTTATCATTTCAGAACCAGGTGTGACCTGCAAAGGTATCCTTGTCTTCAACCCACGCTCACTGGCCTGTTCCGCAACATCGGCCGCACGTGACATATCTTCATACGACGAATTGGTGCAGCTACCTATTAATGCAACAGATATTTCGTCTACGTATCCGTTTCTCTTCACGTCAAATGCCATTTTAGAGACCGGGCGAGCGAGATCTGGTGTATGAGGACCTACTATATACGGTTCTAATTCGGAAAGATTCAGCTCTATCAGTTGATCGTAGTACTTTGAGGCGTTCTCCCGGTTCTGTAGTATTTCCCTCTCTATATCTGGATCATGTTGCAGTATGTTAGAATGTCGGTTCGCGAGTTCAGCTATTTCGCTCCTTCCTGTAGCTGCCAGATATTCGCCCATTTTTCTGTCATAAGGAAAAATTGAAGTTGTCGCGCCAATCTCCGCTCCCATGTTGGTAATAGTTGCCTTCCCGGTGCAGCTGAGGGTAGAGCAACCTGGACCAAAATATTCAATTATCGCGTTCGTGCCCCCTGATACAGTCAAGATTGAAGCTACATGTAAAATAATATCCTTAGGAGAAGTCCATCCATTAAGCTTTCCAGTGAGAAGCACTCCAATTCGCTTGGGGTACAACAATTCCCAAGGCAGTCCTGCCATCACTTCGGCAGCGTCTAATCCTCCAACTCCAATAGCAAGCATACCAAGACCACCCGCATTGGGTGTGTGGGAGTCAGTACCAATCATTAGACCACCAGGAAACGCATAATTTTCTAGGACAACTTGATGAATAATGCCTGAACCAGGCTTCCAGAAGCCTATTCCGTATTTTCTACTAGCTGATTCCAAAAACTGGTAGACCTCACTATTTTCGTAGAGTGCTGCTCGTGTATCTTGTTCCCCTTCAACCCTAGCTTGGATCAGGTGATCGCAATGGACGGTAGTGGGGACCTTTGTGCGTTGCAATCCAGCTTGCATGAACTGAAGCAGCGTCATTTGTCCAGTTACATCCTGGAGCGCTACCCTGTCGAGCTTTAATGAAACGTAACTCTTACCCCTAGTCAAATTACTTTCTAGCTCAGGTCCAACTTGATGATCCAAATGACCAACGAGTATCTTTTCGCTTATGGTAAGAGGTCTATTTGTCAATGATTGAAATCTTGATATATTATCATGCAATCTTCGGTAAATCTCTGCAATAACAGGGGACGTCGATTGTGTGTCGGTCGAATCATTTTGCTTAGTCACATATTATCTACACCTTTAGGCAATATATAGATGGTTTAAATTATTAAGGGAATACGGCGGGGCAGTCGAACATGAACTGATTTAAATCAAATTTCTCCTTCAATATTACTGAATGTCTTCTTGGCGTGAATGAAAAAGTCTCTGAAGGGAGAAGAATTGTTAAGACATGTTGTTTTTTAATGACCACCCTTTGAATAGAGTACTGGAATACTAGACTCAAGGTTACGATGATCAATTATTCAGTGGTATTTCCTAATCGAGTGTAATTCTTTTTGAATACACAAACGGTTACTCTTAGTCATTTTACTCATTCGCAAAATGTGAAATACATGTTCAATTTTGTGGAAGAGATATCTAAATGAAGTAAAAAAGGTGTAATAGGTACTTAATTAATACTTTAGTTGGTTCTGTGTGCCGAAGCGAAAGGAGGCAAGTGTAACAAAAAAAAGCTAAACACAGAATGAATCAATTTACAACGAGCTCGTAAAAGATACTAGTTTTGAAGTTCATCGGCTCCCTTCCTCACGACCTCTTCGAAATTGATTAATGGAACTATTTTGGATGAGTTAAATTTGGCAGAGCCTATATCAATCAAGAATTTCTCTAGTCGATGAGCGCTCTCTGCGTCAACGATCCAAACAAATGTGTGTTCTAGTGCTGAATGATATCTACCAATAATCCTGTTTATTCCATAATTGCTACGGTTATTAGTTGCATCTGCACTCTTGTCTGCCATTTGGACCATAATCTTAGCACTTGTTTTGTTGTTTAGAGGGCAAAGTTCAACGGTGTGTGCGCCGAATATTCCAAACAGTACCATACGATTTCGTTTCATGAAAAGTATATAGCCTTTGTGTTTTGAGATTCCACCTTAGGTTTTTTTGATAGACATCCTCCAAATCCACTCCCTCAATATTTCAGGTCTAGGCGTACTGTTCCCTATTGTATGTTCTTACTTCGACACATGTCGGAGGAGATCCCCCTTATTGCGTCAAGTGTCATCTTCGAAGTAAGGCGATCTTAATTTTCTATCATGTAGCAAGAACATATTTGCCCACCCTAGATTAGGACTATTCCTCATTTCTTCCCAGTATGATCTTAATATTACATTTATAGAGTAATTGCTTTATCATGATTCTCGTGACCCCATATTAGTAACCAGCAAAATAGTGAGTCGTAAAGAACTGCTTGTAGCGAAAGGATTATTTGAGATCGATCTCTTTCAGGATGCTGTTAATGGTAAAGAGGAGGCAAGCCATAGGAATTTTGGGAATGGTCTTTGCAGTTGCTGGCGGGATTGCTTGGTTTTTCAGGCAGACTTTCGTAGCAGTAATGCTATGGGGAGTTGCCGGGTTGATATTACTCAAGTTGAACAAAAGAAGGAAGAACTCTTGACAACCTGTTAATCCACGAACTAGGTACCCATGAAACTTCTATAAAATGAAACGTCATACGAAAGAGGGAATAAGTATATCGTTGGGTTAAAGCTAATATTTCGAAGCAAAAGTGACTGCAAGAAGATAGGTTAAGATAGTTCGAAATGCCATCACGTAATTGTTCTTGTCCATCCCCATGGCAAGGGATGGATTGTTTTCTTCCACCCTTCTGTGCTATCTGTTTCCTTACAATTGAAACATTCCTTAAAGGGGATAGAAATAGTGGACCAGAAAAAACACCCATAAGTCAGATAAAAAGGACCAAATCGATCTAAAGGCCGTAATAGAATATGAGCAAATGATTCTAATTAGCTATTTTATAGATCGTGGTGAGATCCTAATCATCACTAAAGATAATTGGAATTTTCGAATTAAATTGTCAAATTAATCAGGCGTTGATTCTACAAGAATCATAACCTTCGAGCTGGTACTAACTATATTGCTCCCGTTCTACCGCTCTCTGATGATCCAGTTGAACCAGCCGCTAATTTTCTTTCTTCAGCCTTACGTTTACCCCTTGAGCCGAATAATATTCCAGTGAGGACGGCAAACGCAGCAGCGGCCAAGCCATACATAAATATTTCATCTGTCATTTTTTCATTGTCGAATATACCTAGTTGAAAATAAATCTATATCCTGATTCATTTCATGAAAAGGAATTAATGTTAATTTACCTAAAAATAGATATTAACATATGACAGATGTTTCATGTTATTCAAAATAATTTTTGGTTCTTTAAAAAGTGCTAATTGCACCACCCTTAGCGGCCATTACAATTATTTAATAAGGGTGTCACATCACCAAAAAGTCTGACAAGTATAAAAGGTGTTCATGCATTATGATTTATTCCACATGAATGCTAGAGGGGGCTATTTCGGTTTATGGTAGGTGCAAGATTATCAAGACAGAACATAGCTATCCTAGTAATCATAGTCGCTGTCGGCCTTTTGTCTTCGTTCCTTTCTTATCAATACTCTTCCATGACAGCTAACAAGGTAGAAGAATTGGCTTCTGATAACGTAAGGTCAAACGCAAGGATAACGGCATTTGATCTTTCGAGAATTTTTTATCACACTGTAAATCCAGTCGTGAATAAGTTAGACGTATTGTCGAGGAGTCTCCAAGCAGGATTTGACAACCAAAGCATGAACCAAATCCAACTTAATTTTGCACAAGATTCGACAATGGATTTGACTGAAGGATACTACCTTTTTGATAAAGATGGACGAATACGGTCGTGGGCCGGCTTAGACCCCAAAAATCTCACTTCATTCAGATCATCAGATTTGTTGGAAGAGGAGTTAATTCGAATTCCCCTCGAAACTTCTTTACCTTATTACAGCAATGTTCTTGATCTTCATGATAATCAACCAAGACTCTTTATTTCTTTTCCTATCTTTCAAGCAGGCTCCGTAACAGGCAATGGTAATTCAGGGCTTTCCACTCCAACTACTGTGTCTAAAGAACATCCTCCTCCCGTCGGTGTAATAGTTGCAGCTATTAACCTGAAGACTGTAGGCGAAATACTACAGAAAGATTTGTCGCCCGAAGTTGCAAGCAATGTGGGATTCATGGACCGAGACGGAATCATTGTCTATGCCCGGGAGCCTTCTTTAATAGGGAAGAATTATCTTTCCACAGAATTTCAATCTCTTGTTTCCGAAGACATAAAGAACTCTTATAACGCAATCATAAATAGCTCGCTAAGAGATAAGGATGGGGGAGTTAACGACATACAGCTTCCAAATTCAGATTCTATCGTGACCATGGCCTATCAGCCTGTCCGCATAGGCAACGAACATTTGTGGACTCTTTACGTGAGTGTACCACACAATCTTGCAACAGAAGTGGGGCTCTTAATAGATCAGCTGAGCACATTTAGTACTATAGTGGTGATAACCACTGCATGCATTGCAGTATTCATCTCATTCATTGTCTTATCTTGGAATAGAAGGTTAGACAACGCAATCAGATCAAGGACAAGTCAACTCAAGGATATCAATATTTCACTTGGGGAAACTAATCGGCGCCTGGCAGTCGCCAATAAGCAGCTTAAGATCCATGACAGGATGCAGAAAGAGTTTATTAATGTAGCAGCCCACGAATTGAGGACTCCCATAATGCCTATTCTTGGGGAGGCACAGTACATTGAACGTCAATTTATGGCAGCAAAACCGCTAGTGACAGTTGACAATGAGCAGGTTGAGTCAATCATGCGTAATGCGAGAAGATTGGTGAGATTAGCTTCAGACATTTTGGATGTAACCCGCATAGAAGGTAAAAGCCTACGACTTAATAAGGAGCAATTCGATCTCGACCTCGTTATACATTCAGTTTTGGAGGATACAAAGAATGCTTTGAGGGTGGATGAAGAAAGATCAAGTCATGTTCAGCTACAATTCAAATCAATAGGATCGATTTTAGTTTTTGCTGACAAGGGAAGGATATACCAGGTTATCTACAACCTTCTAGCTAACTCAGTAAAGTTCACGGAAGAGGGGTACATACGTGTTGCTGTTGAAAAGGATTCTCGTGAAATTATCGTCACTGTCATAGATAGTGGTAAAGGGATCGATCCCGATATTATGGCTAGGTTATTTACCAAGTTTTCCACCAAATCGGAGACAGGAACTGGGCTGGGATTGTTCATATGTAAGAGCATAATAGAAGCCCATGGGGGCAAGATTTGGGCAAAAAATAATATTGATGAAAAAGGTTCGACATTTGGCTTTACAATGGCATATGTGCCATAGATCCCACAAATTGAATATCTAACACTCAATGAAGAACGGTGGAAGCAAACAGGCGTTTCTCATTATCGTACTCCTAGATACCTCATGCCATGAAATTGCTTTCGACGTTGGTGACTATTTGACGCTCGGCACGAAAATAATATCCTCACATCATCTCAACAGCAAAAAAGCAGATACTGAAGAATTTACATTACGTCTAAATACCTAAACACCTTAAACTAAATGATTTATCTTCCAAGCATTTTCAGGATACTCTCTATTACCTTATTATGGTCTGCATTAACCTCTGTGGTCACTAGGAGAAGATGATTTTCTTCTAATGGAACTGTTATTCTCTTGATTTTCTCATATTCGGCCATTGCATACCTTCCCTCTCCTATTTTTGAGGCAAGCGAATTCCTTAAAGCCCATCTTGCCAAAGCCTGCAAATTTGAT
>JAATVR010000463.1 GCA_014523665.1 Nitrososphaerales archaeon TH526 | reverse complement strand
TAGTGATATTCATATTGTGAAGCAGAGTTACCTGATGTTCTAAGAATGTTTAATTACTGCAATTGGAGTCTTAAGCTAATGAGTATTTCAGACAAAGATGCCAGTCACGAGAAGGTTAAGGAACAGACTAATGAGTTGAGGTCAAAGTATCCTATATTTACTGCTATCCTGGAAAGGATTCCGGTCATGGACCTAAAGGAAGTCGTTAGCGTATTGGTACTAGTCGATCCTGTAAGGTCGGTATTGAAGACTCACGCTACGAGATTGACTTTCATAGGGGAAAATAAGGAGCTTGATCAAATGATTGAAAATGGGATTAATGAATTGAGGACAAAGCACTCCACACTGGCCGGTATCCTAGAAAGAATCCGTAAAATGGATCTAAAAGAGACCGCAGTAGGATTATTAGGAATTGATGCAATGGAGTCACTACTAAAGCTTAGGATGCTAGTGATTCTAGCATCCTAAGTATTGCAAAAGAAATAGTAAGGCATGTGACATCTTTTGTCTTCTTACTTTTTTACAGCATCTTCTAATTGTCCTCCAGTGTATTTTCCGTCTCTTTTTATCAGTTCAGATGTAGGACCAGCAAGGTGATCCGTGACCCTGAATTCTATAACGTGTTTTCCTGCAGGCAGAGGAGGCAAGAATAGAGTATATGCATCAGTTATTCCTCTTGATGTGCCGGCGGGTCCAAAATCAAAGAGACCTTTAACGGCGTTTGGTGGTACTGTTACATTGTAAAAACTTGTTGTAGCCCTATTTAAATTAGTTATATCTACGGGTTTCCCATCTACCTTAACGACCGATATATTAAAATCTTGGGGATCAACAGCACATCTTTTAAGAGCTTCATCAGCCTCGGGGTTAGGTGCCAACTTGTTACTAACTTTCTCAAATTCTGGGTTGTTTAACCAACATGAGGACAATGAAGTGACATGAGATGCAAGGCCATATACTGAAGAGACAACCTGAACGCGTCCATAAGATCGTCATGTGAAGTTGCTTCCTTATCCAAAGTACCGTCGCCTTTCTCTACTGCCGTCCTCAATGCAGTGATTAACTTGGTATGATTCAATCAATTCAAAACATATCAAGTTAGTAAGCAGAGAGATATGGTTAATAATTAGTTAAAAAATTTGCCATTGGCAAAGATACTAATACTCTGTGGCCTGTATTTTGTTGTAGTATGAACGATCTGGAGAAATCAAAAGATGTTCCCGAGGTACAACGTGATTATGGTTATAATATTAATGAAAGCAAGAGTTCTGAAGCTTCAGAGTCCACAAGTTTTAAAGATAAAATCGTAGAAAGAGTAGCAAAAGCGATCAATGAACCTGCAACAAGAGATGCTTCTCATACGGATTCCGTTATGGTTTCGAATAATATTAGGACAATATTAATGGGCCTATTCACGTTAATAGGATTCATTATCCTTGTTTTTGCTATTTTCTCCGCGATTGTAGGAGTTGATTTGGCTCAGACTGCGACTAGTGTGTTTTTGGCGGCATTAATAGCTGCCATAGTTGGGACATTTGCATTATTCGCTTTTTTCATATACCAAGTTCGCGATAAGGTGAGCTAGGATTACGACTTATTATACGATTATGTTCTATATATGTGGAATAGACTTCCCAATGATTTCGTGGGGCGTGAATCGCTAGCCGGTTATTTTTAATCGACTATCTATATCCTTTCTAATTTTGTCTAAGAGATATTCTGGCTTCGACTTCATACCTTCATCCCATTCATCGATAACACAAGCTAATGCTTTTCCAAAGTCAACTTTTGAAAACACATAGCCAGTCTTCTCGAAGTAATACTGGATAAGCACGCGGGATGCACTTTTACTTCTTGAAGACAGCTTTTGTAAGATATCGTTCCTTTCATCATCATTTAATTTGCTAGTAAATTCAGAGAATAATTTGGAAACGGCTTCAGTTAATATCTCGTCACTGAAACATTCTTCGAATTCCTTATCTAGTTCTATGATATTGTCACTCGGAAGTTCACTCTTTATGGCTTTTAATTTCCCTTGAGCATCTTGGTGATTATCGAAGATTGCGTAGATTCCAGTTCCAGATTCTCCACTGATTAGGCAGCAGTTTTACATAGAAGATTCATGGGCGGCTAAACATCTAGTTAAACCGCTTTCTAGAAAGACGTATGATAAGACGATCTCTAGGTTTATGAAAAAGGCAGGTGTCTCATTCCCTACTATAGTGTTGCAAGTCAGTTATGCTTGCTGAAGTAATAATACATTGCTTACCTCAGAAACTCAAAAAAAGAATTCCGAGATTTGCTTTATTGCACTTTTGTTATTAGCGATTTATCTTCAGATTGTATTCTAACAAAAGAACGCAACACTATTCTCTGTCAGTGTATATATGTCAGGGACAGTGTTGATTTCCCAAGCTTTATAAATTAAAATGCTCCATCCATAAACGTTGTATAGACTAAAATGGTCGTAATAGATAATATTGACATAAACATCTTGGAGCTTTTGAGCAGAGACGGTCGTGCTTCTGCAACCGACATATCAAAGGATCTAGCAGAAAAGGGCTTGTTGCTAACTTCTAGATCAGTGTTGAACCGGAGAAAAAGACTCGAGAAGTATAAGATCATACAAGGCTACCCGCGAGATTAAACCCAGCTCTATTTGCTGGAAAGGAGAGCATTATTATCTTGCTGAAGTTTGTAGATTCACGGGATAGTACCGACATTAGGAAATTAAGTTCCTATCTCTGCGGGTCTTCATTCTGTTTCTTTGCCACAGAAATGGTTGGAGAAGCAGAAGGATATGATTTTGCCTGCCATTTAGTATTTGACAGAGCAGAAATTGGATTTGCAACTTAAATTAGTTCTTAATACATTTGGGAACCTAATTGCACATTATCAGGTTTACAAATCGAAGATAATAAAGGAACCTTGCGTAATTTTATGTACTCACAACTCATATGGAGTCAAGACGTTGAAATCCCTAGACAAACAGACGCCAGACCTAGACTACATACAAAGTTTTTTGAGTCAATGTATGGACGACATTGCTAGAGATTAGTTGGATAGAGCTGGTTACCTTTAGCTTTACGAATATTTCTACCTTGGTCGCATTTCTACCTTGATAGCACTTCTACTTTGGAAATGCGATTATGATGATAGCACTTCTACTTTGGAAATGCGATTATGATGATAGCACTTCTACTTTGGAAATGCGATTATGATGATAGCACTTCTACT
>JAATVR010000043.1 GCA_014523665.1 Nitrososphaerales archaeon TH526 | reverse complement strand
TCACTATTGCTTGATAGAAATAAGTCTGGAAGCTGTTAACGAGCCACAATTAAATTTGAACTTTCGATCGGAGGAGAAGTCTAGATTTCTTTAAGAATCTACACAACGAGTAGAAAAAGAAAGTTTAAAGGGTTTCATTCACCATGCAGTACGTCCGAAGTAGGCTTGTAAGATTTTAGAATATTTGGAAAGTGTCAAGAACCAAGAATTGAATAATAGATAAAATATCAATGTAGATACTAGTGTATATTGGCTAAATTCCCAAGAATGATTAAATGTCTGTTATTGAACTGACCCAAGTATAAGTCAACTTTTGCTTATAAGATTTTTGACCATAAGATTCTAGTACCGATCTTTTCAGATTAACATCAAAGCTTAACCAAGTAATACGTTAATGTATGTATTTAAGATCTTCACGAGTTGAGGTAGGCAGAGGTGCATTTTAACAGGCCATAGGATCGAGCTCGCCATCGGCTTGATAAAGGCCTACGTTACTCGGAGGAGGAAGCGAGACAATGGGCTAATACCTATCACCTATAAGGGGGAATTATTTATTTTATTATATAATATTTATTACAATAGTTATCGAGAGAAAATGGAATTATATTGCATAATGTTTTTATTAAAGGACATTTTTCTCCTGACTTGTCTAAAGGCGAACCGAAGAATTATGAATTCTATGATAATGGACTTCTGACAGTGGTTCATTGATGGAAGAGAATAAATGATTGCAAGCCCTAATGAGAAGAAGACGAAATAAATGACCGCTAAGAATGATAGTAACAGTTACGCAGGATACACCTCTGAGTCAATTAGCAATTCCAGTGTCTCCTTTGAGATGACCCCAGAGGAGCTTAAGTCAAGATTAGATGGTGGCCAGCACATAATGGTTTTTGATATTGGTGAGAGAGATAGATTTGAACGGAGACATATACCTGGTTCCGCATATGCAGTCTGCGATGCAGATGCCAAGAAAAATATCATGCCAAAACTTCCGAAAAACATTGAGATCGTACTAGTGAGCGATGATGATAAATATTCAAGACAGATGGCCGAGATGATGGCCCAATTCGGTCTGAACACAAGATATTTGCTAGGAGGCATAAGCGCATGGAAATGGGATCTAACAGAATCATCTTCAGAAGGAAACATTTCTCCAATAGAACTCAAAAAATGGCTAGATCAGGGTAGCAATGTCGACGGTTTATACCTGTTAGACGTGAGAGAACCTGACGAGTTCAAAGAGTGGAACATTGAAGGAAGTGTTAACATTCCCTTAAGCAAATTGGCATCCAGTATGGAATCGATAACAGACATTCCAAAAGATAAAAGAATAGTCACAATCTGTCCTCACGGCAATCGTTCTATGGTAGGAAAATATTTGCTACAAAGATATGGCTTTAACGTCGGTAACTTGGAAGGAGGGTTGAAATCTTGGAGCACCTCCCTTGAAGACGCTTACAAGGAATTTAATACTGATAGGGGAAAAGTCAGGCTTTACCAAATTCGAAGAATCGGTAAGGGATGTATGTCATATATATTAGCGTCAGATGGCGATGCTGCAATTATAGACTCAGTTTATCCTATAGAATACTATTTGTCAAAGGTTTCAGAAATCGGGGCAAAGATAACCAAAGTACTTGATACACACCAACATGCAGATCATATATCTGCAGCAGTAGAACTTTCTGAGAAGACAGGATCTAAACTTTGCCTGAGCGGCTATGAACAGTATGACCAAACGTCTACCTCACTTTATCATGGCTCTCTAGAAAAAATTGGAGCAATAGAATTGAATGTAATTCACACTCCGGGACATACTGATGGAAGCCTTACGCTTTTGCTGCGAGCGGGGGATGCGTCATTGCTTTTTACTGGAGATACTCTATTTGTAGACGGAGTGGGCCGACCCGACCTGAGAGACAAATCAAGGGAATTCTCATACAAGTTATATGAGACTCTCCATCACAAAATAATGTCTCTGCCTGATAATGTTCTAATATTTCCAGCACATATTGATAAATATATCAAAGCGGGGGAAATGATTTCAGCCAACCTTGGTTCGTTGAAAAAGAATGCCAAGCTTTTGAAGCTGCAGAAGAACGAATTTGTAGAAAAGATCGTTTCTCAAACTATGGCTACACCTCCAAACTACAGACAAATCATTTCAATTAATGAGGGGAAAGTGCCGATTCCAAAGACCTCTAGTGATATATTTGAGTTGGAGTTTGGTCCTAATCGGTGTAATATATCTTGAATGTAATAAGATTTAATTTTAAGTCGAAATTGAGAGATTGTGGTGATCGACTAGTGAATCAATATTGCATTACGTAGTTTTGAGTACGTGTTCCACTCCCTAGAACTGTACTCTGCCTACATTTATAATTCAAACGATTTGCTCATTTCATTCTGGGCAACGTACCTCAGCTTTGGACCAGTAATCATAAACGATACCATAGTTACCATTGTACTTTCACTGTTGTCCGGAGCTGTCGTAGGCTTTTCATTAGGGCTGATAGGAGGTGGAGGTTCTATACTTGCAGTTCCTTTGCTGATTTACGTCGTGGGAGTGGCCAACACACATGTGGCGATAGGAACATCTGCATTGGCAGTCGGTGCAAATGCACTGATAAATATGATACATCACAAAAAGGGAGGACATGTAAAAGTAAATGAAGGCGTATTATTTGCAATACCAGGAGCAATAGGCACGATCATAGGAGCCCAGTTAGGTCTTCTTACTTCATCAGAAGATCTACTGATACTATTTGCAGCATTCATGATACTATTATCTTTAATCATGTTGCTGAGAGGAAAAGCTGGCTTCAATAATGATAAAAAACAGGAAGAGAGTCATTTGGCTTATACCCACATTGAGAATTCAGGGAGAGATGAAACAAGTGCGGACTTTAGAGATAGGTTTAAAGATATAGATAGCAGGGAATCTAGAAATTCAGGAATTAATGAACGCAAACATTTTCTAATATTTATTTTTCGGAATAAGAAATAGTATCGCTTACTATTCGTAGGATTCATTGTAGGTATAGCAGCTGGATATTTTGGAATAGGAGGAGGATTTATCATAGTACCTGCGTTAATGCATACTATATCGGGACTCACCATAATAGACGCTGTAGGCACTTCGTTGATTCCAGTAAGTACTTTTGGTTTCTTAACAGCAATTAGGTATTCATTTAGTGGAGAGATCAATTGGTTCATATCATTGCTTTTTATAGGAGGCGGCATACTTGGGGGTTTTTATGGTACGAGAATGTCAGCTAAGATATCAAAAGAAAGACTCCAAAAGGTTTTTGCTATCATACTGATTGTAGTTGCAGTCTACATAATCCTCCTGAGTCTATCGAATATTCGAGATCAAATTTCGTATTAATCCAGTAGAATAAAATTATAATGTTTACGGAGTTTGCCAATACGTTCAAGTCAAATGTCTGTATGAAAATGGACGGATTTCATGATAACCGCCCTTGACAATCAGCCAGGTTAAGGTGAATAATTATCGATTCTGTCATCAAGTGTTCCGCTATGGAATCGTTAAGTTTACTATTTCTTAGTAATCGGTATAAAGATCTATATGAATATGGTAGTAGGCAATATTCACCTTTCTATCACATCTCTTGTGAGGGCGAGATAGGCTTGTCGATTCTAAATAGAATATATACCCATGTATATAATTGAAGAGTGCATGAAATTAGCTTGTCGTAACATACTGACTTCAATTGTGGTGTATAGTGGTAAAGGTCATGACGAATATCGGGACTTCAAATACTAATAATTCTAACGTTTCAGAGGATCAAGAAAGGATGGGCGAGAGACT
>JAATVR010000462.1 GCA_014523665.1 Nitrososphaerales archaeon TH526 | reverse complement strand
TAGCGATAAGAAAATTGTTATAATAAATTGTAGACATGTAGGTCCCATTATGCGGAAGTAACTTCTGCATATATTGGCTACCATATATGTAGAATCTAATGTCGTTAGCGATATGTCCATGATTTCTAGTCATTTGGAATTGAATGGACCATTTATAAGCAAGAACTTATGGACAAAATCATTCTCATGTGATGCTCAATCACAACCGTGTCAATATTCCTTATGTATGGATGAGGTGTACAAATATAAAAAATTGAAGGCTTGCAAATCATGCCTCGACAAGGGCATACATCCCAAGCCGCAAGGATCACTTGCGAGTCAAGAATTCGCATTCCAATCACAGTCGCCTAACCCTGGCTTCCCCTCAACCGATCTTACTTCTGCTTTACATTCATTTGAGGAAGCCAACTTCTTACAATCCTGAGTACCATCACAATAACATGTGAACGTGTTAGAGAAACAAGCATATGGTAGCGCAGGTTCACCTACGAGAGTAGCTACTGCTTGTGTAAGGTTAGAAAGTAATGAAGTATCGTTAGACGATGAAGTCCTCAAAGTAGCATTTTCTGAAGTAAGTTCACCTTTAGCCTTGCTCTGAATTGTACCATTTCCGCTACTATTTACTTGCGTCGATACAGAACTAACTGTTGGGGGACTTTGGGTTGAGGTCGCGTTACCTGCCTCGCCAAGCACACATATGTTAGCTTGCTTCACCCAGAACTGACCTACCTCACTGCAATCAGAGACGCATCTTCCAGTTTGAGTATTTCGATACATGGGAGGAGTTGCAGATCCACAGTTGTCCCATTCACACTGATTAGTAGATCCAATATTATGTTGATTAGGAGGACATTGCTCAGTAGAGCCTCTGATGTCAGGTACTTGTCCCTGTTGTCCTTCCGGCCCTAATTCCTGACTCCCAGAAACTAGCGTTCTATTGTCTTGCTGTGCGATGGCCTCATTTAGAAATAAAGGACCAGAGGAAAGTGTGCGACAGAGAGAATTCCCAAATAATAAGGTCGAAATACCAACGATTAGCAGAACGACGAAGTAAAATGACTGGATCATATCAATAGCAAGAAAGTGATTAATAAAAAACTTTCTGCCGTGATCGGTGACAATTGTAGGCAACAATACACGTTTTTAAGGGCCACGAGGTGGGTAGAAGTTGTTTTTCATGTGTTGATGATATAATAGTAGGGCAATCTTGATGGCAGCAGTTACGAAGCATTCAATTTTCCGGCTAATTCTTGGGTCCAAGGTGTCTCAATTTCGCCGTCCAACATCAATAGAAGGAGGGTTAGATCAGGATCATGCAATAGTATTCTTCAGAATCCTGATTCATCGAAATTTTGGATATACCACAGGGACTGAACACTTTACATCAGTTTCGACCATAGCCTTAATCATCGCTGCCACCATCTCCATTTTCGTTATCATTGTTGCCATTATCGTTATCATTGTTATCGTTTCCTTCCTCTTCACCATCTAATCCATTCCCGGGAGTTTGATCACTGGTACCACCATTGTTATCTTCACCTGCCAGTTCCCCTCCAGAAGGTACCGTTGTGTCTGGAGCAGTAAGAGGGACTGATGGAAGTGAACCTGCAGACGCGGACATATCCAATTCAGCAGTAGGTACTATCTTGTAGATCTTGCCCTGTCCTAACGACACCACGTACATATGGCCATCAAATGGACTTACTTCAATATCTGATATGCCAGCAAATCCAGTTCCGAAAACTATGGCCTGGGAATTAGCTTCTATATCTGTATCAGCGACCCCGTCATTAAGGGCCTCTGGAAGCAGGAGCTGAGTCCTATCTTGACTGAGCTTGAAACGATACATTTCGCCAGTATGGATACTTCCCAGAAATAGGTCGTTCTGATATCCAGCACCATATATTGCTGAATTTAGGAATGTGACTGCGGTAGGACCGATCGTGTGAAGGAAAGTAAGCTCTGGTGCGCTGTACTGTCCATTACCGCCAAAATCAACTAGTCCTTCTGGTTGGTCAGAAGCAATGGCGCTCTGACCTTCCCTAGGGTCTCCTTCCCCGCGTTGCCAAACTCCCTGTATCTGATTCCAACCGCTATTAAAGCCGGGGAATACTAGATTTATCTCATCGCCATATCCAGGACCATTCTCTGAATCCCAAAGATTTCCAGTAACCGGATCAAAACCGATACCGAAACTATTGCGTATGCCATAAGCATAGTATAGATTAAGAGGATAGTCATTTCCAATAATGTAACTTCCGGTTTTCGGGTCTACAACTGGTTGACCATCTTGAGTTACTCTCAATATTCCTCCTGATCCGTCAGCAGGTAGCTCATCATTGTTCTGTGTTTGGGTCGTTCCTCCGGTTATCTTGTCCGTGTCACCAATTGGAATATACAAGTTATTATCTGGCCCAATTACAATTGCCCCCCCGTTGTGTCGAGGGCCAGGAACAGCTGGAAGATCCAATAATAGTTTAGGATTAACCAGTTTGGCTGGTGAAGAAGAACTTGTTGGTGCTGCTGAACCTCCTGTCGCACCTCCGGACTGACCATAGTCAAGTTCGTATTTATATAGCCTGTTACCTATTGGATCACCTCCATCTCCACCCTGAGCTTCGGTATAGTACAAGAAAACGTACGTATTACCTGTCTCATTGTTTTGCGAAATGGCAATTCCGCACATGCACCTTTCCACCTCAGTTGCGACGCTGACATCCAACAAAGGCTGAGGTTGTACTTGCCCATCTATTACCCTCATTACAGTTCCCTTGTCTTTTTCTAAAACTAGCATGTCATTTTGCGACAGGAAAGCCATAGTAGTGGGTAAGGACAGGCCGTCGGCTACTACTTCAGCACTGAAGCCAGGATAATTAAATACTGGATTACCGACTTCGTCAGAAAATCTAAGTACGGGTCCATCCTCTGCCTGAGCGAACACATTGGCAGGCAAAATGGGTAATGAGTGTGATGAGGGAAATATGTGGAAGCTTTGCAGAGCCGAATATGACATTGTAACCGCTAAACATAAAGCAATTATCGTTGGTACTCGCAACGAAGCCTTGCTTCCTCTTGTACTATTACTCTTTTGGATCAAATTAACAAATCTACCTATTGCTCAGATCATATAACGATTGCGGTAAGTTGTTTCGGTTCATTACATTTTAGCCCCAAATCGATAAATAAGAGGTTGGTGAGAATGTAGAAATTGCTACCGTATCCCAGATCAGTTGACTGATCTGGTCATGGTCCTGGAATAAGACTAGGAATGATGGCTTATCTAGTGCGCATCAAGAACGAAGCCTTGTTGTATCGATTATGAATCAAACGTACAACTCGCGAGGAATTATAAGAGGCAGAATTAATTAAGCTTACTTGAATTTTCATAAAGATCTAAAAAACACCACACAATTTACAGCACATTTAAAGCAATTTTATAATTTATCGCAGACTCTTGAGATAAGAACTAACTTAAATTATAACACTGAATTCTTTAGTCATTTACTTTGAAAGCCATTGATAGAGTTGTAGGTAGTGATATCTAATTCTCTTATTGATTCCAAATCGTCATGATGCTATCCATACAGACTTATCGCAGAATCTTTTCGCTCGGACCACCCTTCTTAAATCTTGTTCAAACGTCTTGGCTTTGGCAAGTAGGGTTCGAATGTCACAGGAAAGACCTGGGACTAATTTCATGATGGCTTCCGAAATAGATGCGGCAGGTCCATATTCTGAAGCCTCTTTAATAGTTTTTTCTAACAAAACATTGACATCAAAGTTTAAGATCATTCCTTCATTCAACAGCAATACAGGGATCCCGCTAACTGATCCGTTAGATACCTCCCGTATCGTCTTAGCGCTTCTAATTCGGTCTCTGGCCCTTTTCGTACTTGCCACTCCGAACACACCATCGAAATCGTGTTCCTTCTGCGAATAGTTTGGTTCTTCATCAAGCAATGTCCCTGCACTAATCACAAGCTCACATCCATTTTATCTAGCCCATCGTAATATCGTTCTTGAAACATAATAATAGATTGAGGGATCAAAGTTCAGTTCAGAAATTAGAAAAGCAACTCTTAGATTTTCATTTGTATAAATCCTGGTTGGAAAATTTCCAATCCCATTACTTACCATAGATACCGGCGGAAAACTCGGTGAATCGATTATCGAGACAAGTTCGTTGAGGACTGAATTCATGAAACACGTTGAGGCTATTGAATTTGCTAATGCTCCGCTTGGGAAACCATCAATAAGTGTTCCTCCCCTTAGATTTACCTTCTTCACGGTGTGGATTTCGATTAGAGGTCAAATAGACAATAATAGTATATTCATTTCTCGTCTTAAAAATATTTGATTGAATTTCCATTGTGATTGTGATTCACCGGGTGTAATCAATAAATGTGGATAGATTATTGAATTACACAAGAAATAGAGTGATTAGGTCTTCATCGGCGATCAAGACTTGGCTGCCGCTAAGTCTTGTAGCAGGCGCTATAACCTTTTTGATGATATCAGTACTCACTTCGATTCCGGTTGAGAGGGCTATGGTCGGCTCTGCGTTAACAGCTATATTGGTCTTTAGCGGAGCATTGTTTCGTTCATTTGGTAAAGAGAAGGATCGATATGATCACTAGCAGAAATCTTGTTCTAAAATTATCTTGAATTGTACCTCTCATTCTTCTTTATACAGAGCAAGTGCTGGTTGTTTTATTTGATGAGAAAAAATTGACTCTTGTCAACTGACTATCTTACTATCGTTAGCAGAGCAACACTACTACCATATCCGAAAGTGATGGTTTGATTGGATTCATTAAGCAGGTACAGCGCTTTGATATTGTCTACAGTAACCTGTTCTCCTGTAAATGGATTAGTACCTTTAAACGCCTCTCCAAGAACAGACTTGTAGGAGTTTTCCACGACGGGCATCTTCACAGATGGAAGAGTAACGTACTGTTGGCTATCTCCATCTAGTGCTAATAACTGAAGGCTATAAGAATTCACGACAAACGAGGAACCAGCAGGCGAAGTGGGAGTGGAGATGTTACTGGTTGGAAGGTAAACAATTGCACTGCCGCCTAGAAGCCGGAAAGGTTCAAATGTGGAAAGCAATCTAGAGTCGTTTGCCTTTATCAAGCCTTGCATTGGAATTGTCTCCTCGCCCACAAGCAAGGTGTTCGCTGCCAATTGTTGAAGTATATTGGTGTTGTAGGTAGTACTGGAAAATGCTTGTGCTATAGCGTTATTAATAGTAATGATAGTCGTATTACCAGGGAAAGTCGTATTACCAGGGAAAGTCGTATTACCAGGGATAGACGTATTACCAGGGATAGACGTATTACCAGGGATAGACGTATTATTTATACCGGGCAGAGGCTGTGTCTCTATTCCTGTTCCATCTTCTGGCTCTGGCTCTGGTTCTGCACCTGTTTCTGGCCCTTGTTCTACTTGTGGTTGTGGAGCAGTGCACTCACTGGGAATATCACCCTCTGTGGGGCAAGGCTCGCATAGAGGATCCTCATTGATATACGTACCAGGAGGGCAGGTTTCCGGCATCGCTGCACAAAATCCCGATTCCCCTCTGGTCTCCCCTTCAGGGCATGGGCCTAAGGTCGAATCACACTCTCCGGTCGTCGGATCCAATGCAAAATCTACGGGACATCCACCGCTGGAAGAAGGGACCACATTCTCAAATGTAGACCCACTTGTATCGCCGGGCGTTTCAGAACCATTCTCATCCTCAACCTGCTCATTGTCAGCTTCATCTAAGTCATTGGATTCGGGCGAACCTTCTCCATCCTGCTGAGCCAGAGCATGTTCTACTAACAGGGGTCCATTGAACAAAAGAGAATTTTGAAATTGACCACTCGAAGTTGAAGGCGACATAAATGAAGTCACGATACCAGCAATAACAACGAAAAAAAGGCCCGAGTTTACCAATAGTACCAAGTCTGATCGGAATTATAAAAACTTTCGGCGTATGTACCCCGTACGAGCAATATTAATGCACTTAGAAAAGATATTCAAAATGTCTACTCCTCGTCCTCCCAGTCACTCTATATACTACGGGTAAGCCATGTGGGTCGGTAATAATACTACTGACTTTATTGATATTCAAATAATCCTTGGTATTGCAGTCCCATGTCATGCAATTCATAAGTCGATTGCGTCATTTATCAAAAGCGCAGGATGTGAGCACAAAACTTAGGCTAAATGTATTTTTATCTTTCATCAGCTTGAAGACATTATCAGCCGAAAGAGTGGAATTTTACCATTTGGTCAATATTATATTTTAATCAGAATCTAATTGCTTTTTTTAGGTCTATCCCCCTATTCATCAACGCGTAGAATCTACAAAATGCTCGGGATAACCGGATTCCTGAATTTCAGCGCACTTACACGATAACGACAAGCATACAAAGTTATTTTGAATACCAGTATCTGGTAGGCCAGAAATTGGTGATTCGCTGTGCCCAATTAGTGTTGATCCGTGCTTGAATAGTTATTCCCAAATTGTTGGTGTGCATATGACTCAGGCATCTGTGTTAACGGACATCTTGGACAGATTAACGAGTACCATAGATTTGCCTTGCCTACCTCATTCCAATCTATTAATTGTGAATCAATTTAACGGATCGTAAAGGCTAAATTGCCACTGACCTTTGCTATAGAATTTAGCTAGTATCGAAGCCTATTTAGTTTAATCTGACATACATAGACCAAACAAGCGAGGAATGCGGAATCCATGATCTCAACATTCAATTTTAGCTGTGTTCAAAAAAATAAACACGGGCAGATCAATGAATATTTATTCCAAAATTAGGTTCCCTAAAAGGCTCGACCAGTCAGCTTGGAGATTTCTTATTGGCATCGTGATTGCTGTGCTCTTCTTCTTTGCTTTCTTGTTCTCTTATGCTCTTCCCGCTTCCGCGCCAATAGTACCATGGCAATTTTACAGTATTGCAGGAATTTTCACCATTATAGCGTTGGTTCTTGCGATTCTTGCATTTGACAAAGAATTTTACGGCGAGAGCGATACCCGCCGGTTATGAGATGACAAGATAATTATTTTCCATCAAGCACGCTTCTTAGAGTGATCGATCATAGTCAAATATCGCAAACATTACCCAGATGGAAGCCCATAAACAGGAGTTTTGGGCATTCTGAATAAATGTCTTCATAGGGAAACTAAATAGGTCATGGTGCCTTTTATATTCTATAGACATGAAAAAGGAATACTAGCAAATTAAGATTCAAAATACTCCCTTTCTGCATCTTGTTGACTGGGAATGTATATACATATTTCATCAATAATCCATTTTTGATTCTTTTATATTTTTATTGAAAAGCAATAATACGACATCACGTTTTCGAAAGAGATTTTAGCAAGCTTTGAGTTCAACCAACGATCCCTCTTATCAGTAATTACATTTGGCCTACCTTTAGTGAATGTCAGTAAAATTTGTGATTACAAGCTTTGATGGGAAATGCTTATGAAATCAACTCGTATTAATTGATCTGAGGTATAACTTTAGCTGCTGACTGCGTGTAATGGTTATAAATCATTGGCTGCATATATAGGATATGGTGCCGTTATATGACGAAAGCAATAAGAATCAATCAAGTCAAAAAGAAGTAATAGTAAGAATTAACGGAGTGTTACCTGATAAGAGTCGTTTAGGTGATCAAGAAACATCTGAAAGATATGCTGAAATAGTACAATCTAAGATGGAAACAAATACATCTTGCTCAATAATTGTACGCGATACCAAACAGAATACTTTAGGTCCTGACTTTCATATCCTCTTCGATCTCGGTGACGGAGTAATTAGTAGTGTCGAGAAAGGACTTTTAGACCTTGGAATAAAGAAATATCAATTAGAGGGTACTCAGAATCAGGCCAGTTTGAGTTCTAGTCCTTCGCTAGGTTCACCATCACTACTGTCACCACTTAGCTCTCAGATACAGAACTCGGCTTTGCACAATAAGGAAGCTTATCTTTTTGACGCATTACTAATTTCTCATCCTCACGAAGATCATATAAAAGACCTTCCCAATCTTATCCTCAGACAATCCTCGGCTGCAGATCATGCAGTCAAAAACAAGATTAGGGTCTATTGTACTCGAGTATGCCAAGAATACATTGTGAAGGACTTGTTATCTAGCACCTCTCTGACGAGTAACACCCTTGAAAAGTCTATATCCTTCCAAACTGTAACTCCCAACGAATTTTTCAATGTTGGACCATTTTCAATAATTGCCTTTCAAGCTAATCACGGGAATGAGTCTCCTGATGGCGCTGTAATATACGTTGTGAACATTCTGAATCTAAAGATAATAATAGGATGGGATTTTTTGTCACTCCCAGAAGCCAACGAAAGTATACTTTGGAATCCAGATCTGCTAATACTTGGGACTGAAACGTATAATCAGCATCCTGAAACAGGAATGATCTCTGTCACAGAAGCATATGATCTTGTGAGAAGGTGGAACGCAAAAGAATGCTTTATAGTACATTACAGCGGACTTAAGGATTATGACGAAGCTTCCAATCAGTGGTTCAGAGGGCCGGTAAAACCAATGGCCTCAGCAGAACTTCAGAGCACAATTGATTCGCATCTTAAGATATCAGGAGCACAAGGCAAGTTTAGTATGATTGTAGCAAAGGAAGGGATGATATGGACCAGAAAGGAGGAAGGAGAGTCCCATCCTAGCGATAGCGATACGCTGGGAGCACAAAT
>JAATVR010000042.1 GCA_014523665.1 Nitrososphaerales archaeon TH526 | reverse complement strand
GGCAACTAATCTTCTGAATCTATTCTTCAAGAGTTAGCATATTGCCAAAAGACAATCAGGAAACAGAAATATTAAGACCTAAACAATGTCCTAACTGTAACGAACCAAATAGACCAGATCAGAAATTCTGTGTCAAATGCAAGATGGTACTAACTTATGAAGCCTATAGCAAAACGATTGAAGAAAAACAAATTAAGGATAAATGAGAAGATCAAAATTAATGCCTGAAAAGGAAGTCTATCCGATAAGAAATTGTGCAGGCTACGGCGATCCTATTTTTTTGGATAAAGGCAACTACATACAATTTGTCAGTACAAGTCAAATAAAATGGTATACACACAAAGATTGTTTTACTAAAAGTCTGAATAGAGGCCTAAGTGATTGGCTAGAGATAGAGATGAACTCCTACTTTAGAAGGATGGAAGTACACTAAGTCTTTTTCCTTCTTTTTAATAGATTTCTCCAAGAAAGGGGGTTAATGAGTAAGCCACCAATAGTAGCCAAAGAAATACAGATTAGTTATAATGGCATAATTTTTACAATTCAAGTTACATTATTTGAGGAAAGTGCTCAAGTACCTCCACCATCACCACAACCTGTTGATACTTTAAAAATTGTTAATGATAGACTGGTCTACAAGCGTCATGTTAGGAAGAAGCATGGGTATTGATGTAACCTGGGGAGATACTTCGAAGTTTGCCATTGTCATTACCCAACACAGAAACAGAAAAGTAGAGGGATTCTACGCCGAGAGTTTTGAGAAGCCATAGATGAATGAAATTATTAATCATATATTCAACTTAAACCCAGACACCACTGCACGAAAATATACGTGGACGGTACAAATTCAGAAGTCATACGAGAACTAAATTCGAGGATAGGAGAGTACCATGACCATTACAGTAGGTTAACGGAAGAACAGGTCTGGTCGTTGCGAAGCAGCAACAGTTGACATATAATACCATAATTCATAATACCATAATTTCATTAAGATTCATCCTTCTATGCAGAAATTAATAGTTCTCATTAAAAACGGCAGTGGTACTGGACGACTGGAAACTAGACAAATACCAAACGTCGTATGATGATCTGCTTGATGCTTTTAGGCTTGCTTGTCTCAACGAGATTCCAAGAAATAATACTTAGCAAATCTGATATGATTCACATATTATTCGACTGTCTTCATAAGCTGGTTTCTAATGTACTCGTTAAATTCGTTTCTAGCATCATCATATCCTCGCTCAAGCAACAGTTTTATAGTCTTGGAAGAAAAATCAAATGTTTTGTCAGGCTTTGTCTTTATCAAAACTAGACTAAGTCAAGTTTACTAGTCATTAACAAGTATTATCATTATTTTTTGGGCTATTTGAGTCGTCGTATGTATCATCTACACAATATCCACAGATCTGGTAATGAATAATTAATTAAATTAGTATCCTACTCTCTTCATCTTTGAACCCCATTTAAGCCCAAAGGGTCCTTAGAAAGTGATTAAGTTCTGTGATGCTTCGACAAATAACTCATTAATTGCTTTCCATCTCTCACCATAGCCATACAAGACCTCATTCACCTTTTCGTAACTCTTTACATATTCATTATACATATCAAGCCATGGTGAATACACCCATGAACACCTACAAAGACAGTCTTATCGACTTACATAAACTTATACTTCGATAAATTAGGCACATTGTCTAATTTTAGACGTATGACTGGATGACTTAAACTCATCCGGCCTAACGTCACTTCATTAGCAATACGTTTATCAAAAATATCTTCTCAACGTGTCAATTGTTATCTGTATCATTGTCTTGAAATTCTGATTGGGACAAGGATCCGTTCAGTCTAATCTTCTGTAAATCTGTCTTTTTGGCTTCCAATTCATTAATGGTATTAAGGAGCTCATCTTCTCTCTTTTTTAATTCTATATTTCGGTCACAGAAGTCCTGATAGAATTGAACGGAGTTGCTTACGTCAGCTTTTAACGAATTTAATTCAGCTTCGAGTCGATCATATTCCAATCTAACCCGTGGAAGATGGCATCTCGAGATGTGGAGAAGCTCTGCTACTTCACCACTCACTAGCTCATTCCAGAATTCTGAGCTAGTTTGACAAAATTTACGTACGCCCATGGGTTATCCTTGATGTGTGGGTAAACCTTAGTAAATTCTGTGCATCCTAAAAGCATGTAGTACTGTTGGTGGTACTGTATTGCAGTTTCAGCTTCGAGGTTTAATGCAATAGCTACTTGTAAGGGGGTCTTCCCTTCCGAAAAAAGTTCGAACGCTCTAGAGTGTATTGAACTAGATTCGTCAAGACCAGCCCTATTCAGAACTGCCTTGATCGTGTTTGGAGACACCCCTGCCTCCTTTGTAATCTCTCTATAGGTTTTTCCTTTTCGGCTAATGCCAAGACAAGAGCTTCCTTGTGCTTTCTGTCCATCTACCATCTAATTTATATCTTGAATGATTTAGCAATTGCTATCCTGTGTTATTATGTGGTATTGTCATGCTATTCTTGTAATTTTCTGCTTCAGTCTGATATCAATTTCCCAAAGCCAGTTATGTATCTGAACCATTTGAACAGTATTCTCTTGTCAATAAGTTGTGTTGATAACACTTCAGTCTATTATGTTTGGATCCTTTACCTCCTTACTAGATCGTAAGCCTTGATCAGCTTTACCTAAATCAAGAGATCGGTTTATTTTGTTTAGAGTAGGCCAATTTCTCTATTCGCACCATGACATGAAACTTAACCTATGGTACTACAGTTTTTACTGCCGCAACGGTCACAATATTTAACTAATTCTATACGAATATACTCTGTGTTACCACAGTTGGCACAGCATATTTATGATATTAGCTCAATTTCCTACTTTGCATTCTTCTCATAACCGTTTCATATAGGGTGGGAATTTCCTGTTGCAATTTTTCAGCTCTGATTGGCCTATAACCCACACGCTGTGTGTGAGCCATTTTTGACTCAAATCCAGGGCTCATTTTTGATATCTTTATTTTTAATTTCCAGGTTCATGCACTGTGGCGTTGAGACATCTGTGGAATTGCAAAAGAATCCGGACACTAAGGCATAGGACTGTTCATCGCAACTCTAGAGCTGAACGAACCTTTTCAGGTAAAGTGAGTATTATCTGCCTACCTTGATACTGATTCAATGCCACTTCAACAAGATGATCGCGAAGGACAATCCTTTGACCATCTTCCAACGAATGATACTCGTCAAGAAGAATACCAGAGTAATTACTTTCATACATGGACGGATCATTTTCATATCTAATTATAAACGAGGAAAATATGGTCGAAACTTCACTGCTCTCTAACCTTGACACTACTCCAAGCCAAGTTCGAATCACCTTCTTCAAGGTATCTTTATCTGCCGAGGACAGACCCTCCAATATTGAGTCGATGAATTCTTCCTGTGTTTTGGAGTCCTTAGCGCATAGTTCTTGCAGCCTTCTCCTCATCATAGACTCCCGTAAGAAGTCAGGAAGATTCGATAAGATTCGAATGATATCCCCTGTAGGATATTTTTGTGACTCATCGGGCATATCTGACAACTTCATAACATCTCTTATTAAGTATAAACTTGCTAATGAATGTGCACAAGGTGAAGTCTTCCATTAGAGAATATCCTACACCAATCTAGATGTACCAAGTCCTCCTAACGACGAACGTTTTAAAATATAAAAAAAATTTGCAAGGCGATGAATTTTTGTACCAAAAACGGAACCTAATAAGAGAGCGCTAGCAATGTATCGCACAGGAATAACCATAACGGGAACAGTACGTGCAAAGTAAGCAATCAGATCCAGCCATTTGGTAAAGACAGAGTTTGTGTTCCTGGCCAATGTAAAGTCAGAAGATTACAAAAGCCATATCCTTCAGCTATCTAATGCATGATGATTTATTAATAAGTATCATTTTACCTAACTAGGACTCGTGCATATATTTTGAATTGGAATATTCCCTATTATTTATTGAATTTATCTTGACTATCAGTCGACTGACTTGGTTTGAGCATCGTGCGAATATCACTACTTCTATAGGTGCTCCTAAAAATAGGAAGTATCTGATCCATAGTCATTTGTTCCAGACTAGGTTGTCACCATCCTTGTAATACCAATCACAAAGCATCTTTTATTTATTTGGCAAGACAGTAACTAAGTAAGGAACTTACATTCAAATGCCAGCCTCAACTCTAAACTCCGCTCGACCTGGGTTAAGTATTCTTGTGGAGAATTCTTCCAACTACAATAAAGGCTGGTATAACAAGCAAAGCAATCGCATTTGAGACAAACGTGTTGTAATAGTAGAACACAAATGAGATTGAGTTCAACGAAGGAATTATCGTCAAACATACTAGGATATACCGAGATTCTGTAGCACTTAGTTGATGCAAACGATCCCTTTTGAATTTCATTACGAGAATTAATAATATTCCCGGAGCAATATGGGTAAAGGCTACAAAATGAGCTGCTCCTTGACTTGAGCTTCGTAGAAATAATATATTCGCTACCGGGACAAGTGTCAGAGTTACCAAAAGAATCAGAAATAATAAGAATAGTGTATCGTCAAGGAATAGGGTGATGTCTAAAATGACCGATAAGAGAGACCAGTACATAAAAACTATTACGAATGCGTTTATGTATGCGACTAATGTATTAGAAAACAGCTCCGACTCAAATTTATCTGGGTCACTTCCTGCTAGAGTTGCAAGGTTGTAAACTAACAAAACTATCCCTACTATCAGGACAGAATCAGGAAGAGTTTTTAGTCTTGGTTTGTCCAGAAAAATTTTGTTCATACGGTGTAACTACCTCGTGTAGCTTACATAAAGACCTCTCATTAGAAAGTATTGTCTTGTACTGCGTAATTCATTAGTCTAGCCTTGGAGATCTCACGTTGGAAGAACGTGTGGTCATTAAAGATACAATCATCTTAACAATTTTTATTCCTATTTTGATTATGCAATTCTGTTATTTTTGCATCAAATATCAAATTGGATAGTTTGTATTAAGGTCGATAACCATTAGCCCAGATATCACCTTCTCAATATTATCATTGAATCGAGCAGAGTACAAACGTACTGTTCATTGTATTTTGTAACTGGCTTAATATTAGCAAAGTGTAACCTTATAAAGGTCGCACAAAAACAGTTAATACATTGCAAACGACTGTGTCTCAGCCTTGGCTTAGAATGCTCCAGATCGTATTAGGCGGGATATGCATATTATTATCCCTCGTTATTTTAGCATACATTGGTCCTGCAATATTGACAATTATTTTGATTCTTTCGGTGATTTTGCTAATCATCGGAATTGAAAGGATAGCTGTTGGGATAGCTATGCCGACATCTTCCAAAGGATCACGCTACGCTAATATTGGAATTGGTCTATTGGTGATAGCCTTTTCTATTGTACTTATGCAATTCCCTGTATTCACATCAGCGGTTTTAGTTGTTCTGGCTGCAATCGCCTTACTCATAAATGGTATCGCGAGGATAATACAGGGTATATCATTCAAGTCTTCAGGTTCATCGAGAGCTTTTAG
>JAATVR010000461.1 GCA_014523665.1 Nitrososphaerales archaeon TH526 | reverse complement strand
ATGCTGCTGTCCCGTAAGTAATGTTAAAGTCCTGTATAATTTCTGGTATTGCAGGAAGAAGCATAGTCTCTGAGAAAAAGACCGTCAGAAGAGTGCTGCTGAGTAATGCAAGAGTAATCCACGCCCTGCGACTAATAGTTATAGTTTTTCCAGAACCAGCACCAGCACTTCCCTCTTTGGGACTATCTCTGTTTTGTGTTTGCTCTGGATTATCGATTCTACGCATCCTCATTGTTAGAGGATTGGCATTATTTATCGTTAACGGAAACAGAGCTCCAAATAGACGACATAAACCTTATTTCATTGTCCAAACAACCACAGTCGAGCGGCAAAGACCTTAACTTTAGGCATGTATACGTATTTAGATTCCTCCTCTTTTAATAGAGTCAGAGAACCAACAACCTAAAGTAGTAGGGGCTCCCGTGATTTCGATGATGTCTTTCATTTCGGATATACTCTTTAATATGTCTAACCTTAATTTTTGGTTCGTAACATAATGGGTGTCATTATCATATACTGTAGCCATCGAGCCCGTTATCTTGTACATAAAATCTATCATCTTTGCCGAATCTACTTCTTTCTTGGTATACACCTCTAGAGTATAGGTTGGTGTAACGCTAGGATTTTCTCGCAAGCGGGTCAAGAGGTCGTAAATGAGATCTGGATCAACGTTTGGCAAATACCTTTGGAATAATCCCTGTAGATCATCAAAATGCTTTCTAATTCTCTGTATTTCTTTAAAATAGGTGTTAGACATTACTAAGGAAGCATTCCGGGACGCAATACTCTAGTCTCGAATGGAAAAAGATCAACCAAACTCTGAATTGATTCTGTCTGTCCTTCTACGGTATTTTTAGGATTTGCTAATGGTATCACATTCAGCCACACAATAATATAGATTCTACATTATTTATCGTTAGTGGAAGTGATACTCCAAACAATGAACAATAGGTTTAAATGTTTGGCCGACCTTAGTAAAGGAAATCATGCAAGCGCAGCGGCTTTTTTTGGATGAAAAAGATCTGAGGATTATTAAAATTCTGTCAAAAGATTGTAGAGAATCCTTCATGAGTATAGGATCTGCTATCGGTATGACGTCCAAGAGCGTGAAAGCTAGAGTAGATAGAATGATCTCCACTGGGGTAATAGAAAAATTCGTCCTTAAAGTGAATCCAGTTGCGCTTGGATACGGAATAGGTTGTATGCTCATTGTAAGAGAACATACTGCAAATATAGAAGATATTATTAATCGATTGAACCTCGTTGGAGACGTATCAATTCACTCCAAATGTATGGGAGGCATTTCTACATTTTGTCTAGCTATAAAGGAAGGACACGAGGATAAGCTCAGACTTCTACTTGATTCACTTAAACCTGCTAGTGTCCGTATCATGTTTACAAGCAAATTATCACATTCGTCATCAACAACTCCAACACTACCATCATCAAATGCTAGCAAAAAACACGAACCTACAGAGACAGATCTAAGAATAATCAAATGTCTCATATCCAACCCTAGGATGGAGATGAATGACATCGCTAGAGAGACTTCTATATCAGCCAGAACTGTTAACCGAAGACTAACAAAGTTGAAAGATGATAATGTGCTAAAATTCTTTATTCTGTGTAACCCTGTTCATACCATAGGCTATATTCAATTTGCGCTGATAGTAAATACACTTGATAGGTCATCTTATCACCAGATAGTCGGGCGCATTTACGAACAACTGGGAGAGAATATTCTTTTTCAGCTTCCCGTAACTGATCCAGATAATGTAGTAACTTTTCTTTTATTTGGTCAGGATATTTTCGCTGCGGATGGCATTCTGAAGAAGGTAGAATCGTTTGATAGCGTGAAGAGAGTTGAATTGTTTGTGCTCACAGATACGACCTCTTATGACGAATGGGTGCTAAGAGAGATAGACAAGAAATTGAATATCGCTAGTGCAAGACGCCCTGAAGAATTGGGGCCTCTATTAGAAATCAGCGCTTAGTATGAATCAGATTTCTCCTGGACCTGAAATCTATTCATATATATGTTCTATGTTCTATTCGCTAGAAACCTCAACAATTCTTGAGAACTGGACAGCATATCGGTAAGAAACATCTCTATGGCCCTGACCAAGGTCTAAACTGACTCTCAGTCTTATATAGCATAATGAGACTTCATATCTATGGATGATTCTGAAATCAACCAAACTAGAACTCCAACTCAAACGATTAATCCGGTATTTGTCAACAGGTGGTCGCCAAGAGGTATGACAGGGCAAGAACTCGACGATGGAGACCTCATGGCACTCTTTGAAGCTGCTCGATGGGCTCCTTCCTCATACAATAACCAACCTTGGAGGTTCATTTATGCAAAAAGAAACACCGAAAGCTGGAAAAGACTTTTTGACCTGTTGGTTGAGGGTAATAAAATGTGGGCTAAGGATTCAGCAGCCTTGGTGGTCCTTATATCCCGCAAAAGCTTTGAATATAACGGAAAGCCCTCCGTTACTCATCAGCTCGACGCAGGCGCTGCTTGGGAAAATATGGCGTTAGAAGCATGTTTTAGAGGAATTGTTACGCATGGAATGGAAGGATTCGACTATCAACGAACTAGGCAAGAATTAGAGATTCCTGAAGATTATGATGTTATGGCTATGATTGCTATTGGAAAGAGAGGGCCAAAAGAAAAACTCCCTCCTCCACTTAGGGATAGGGAATCTCCGACCGATAGAAAACCGTTGACAGAAATAGTCATGGAGGGAAAGTACCGACCCTGATATCTGACGCGTTCCGTATCTTTTTGGCTAGTTTCCATCGGTGGATTTGATTTATTGATCCAACCGTGATTGTGACGGTCGTCTATTATCATCTTGCGCATCCTTTTTTGTAGAATGTCTAAGTAACACTCTGCTACGCGAATAGGCGAAATTGTATATTAGAATATAGAATGTACATTGTGCAACTGTGATCGAACAAACGCCGTGAGCGAACCACACAACTTATAAAAGTATAGAACTAAGTCAGGCCCCAATTTCTGGTGTCTGTTATTTGGAGCTTTACTACCATCAACGTTAAATCATTCAAGGACTAATAGAGAGGTATTGGACACTTATACTAAAGCAGTTTCTGACTCTAAATCTCATCAACAATTTGGTCATATTTACAATCGAACATTGAGGAACGAACCAGCTACTCATAGAGCTGAAACCGGGAAGCTTGACGATCGGGTCAATATTCATGAGGAGCCGCGCAGCTTCGAAAAAGTTCTAGTAGTTGGCTTAGGTCAGCTTGGCTTGCCAGTTGCAAAATATCTTACCGATAGAGGTTTTGATACTTATGGCTATGATATCAGCAACACAGCTATGGAGAGGGCAGAGAAAATAGCTTCCGTAAGGAAAGCCACAAATCTTAATGAGATTGATGTATTCATTATTTGCGTTTCGACCCACAAGCCTGAGGATATGTTTTCACCTCAGGTAGATGGATTATTATCGATAGTCAAGGAAATTTCAAGGGAAGCCAAAAATGGTGCTCTTGTTTCAATAGAGAGTACTATTCCCAGAGGAACTTCTAAAAAGGTATTTGAGATGCTCAAACATAGATTACATGTTGCACATGCACCTCATAGATTTTATTCATTGGAAGAGAAAGATCATGGAGTCAACCAGCTTCGCGTTATAGGGGGAGTATGCGACTGTTGTCTTAAGAATGCAATACAGTTCTATGGCTATCCAAGTGGTGCTATTGAGAATGTTATTGTGAATAGTAAAGATGGTAGTTGTAACAGTATTTTCCTCCAGGAGCATGCCACTGACAGCGGGAATGATATAACCAGAAAGAGTAGTCTCAAAAGTACCAAAAGTTTGGGTATACCTTTGCATCCTGTACCTAATATAGAAATAGCCGAGATATCAAAGATTGCTGAAAACGCTCATAGATACTTGCAAATAGCTTTTGCAGAAGACCTCTATCTGTATAGCCAAGCAAACGGAATAAACTTTTCAGAATTAAGAGAAGCTCTAAATACCAAATGGAATGTAAATATACTTGAACCAAGAGACGGAATAGGTGGGCACTGCTTGCCCAAAGATACCAAGATGTTCTTGCAATCATCGCGCTCTCAAAAGAAGAGTAAATTATTAGGAGCCGCCATCGGAGTGGACCGCGCCTACAGAGAATATAGACAGGCAAAAAATATTGCTTCAAAGCAAAGAAGCGGTACTATGACCTCTTAGACTTAAACTGATGATAGCGCTAAAAACAGTTATTAGACATCGAGTTGAGAATCAGAAAATAAAACATATTGCGTATGTAGCTTTTCTCGTTCTTACAACTATTCTAATTGTATACTCTATCATGTTGCTCTTTCAGGATATTTCGATCTTGGGCAAATCAGAGGAGAATGCGTTTCCTAATCACATGCCCACTTCACCTTCGGTTTCTTCCTCTTCCGATCCAACTGATATTGAAATCGTTTACCCAAGTAACGACCAAACTGCAAACGTCAACAGCGATCTCGAAATCTCCGGAATCTCAAATTACAATCCCAGTAGTACGTGCCATGTATCAGTTATCTTTAACAATGCAAAGCCCTATAAAAAGACAATTCCTACAGGGGAGAACATGGAGAATGAATATTCTACATGGAAGTATACAATTGAATCTGACTCCAGCACAATAAGACAGGGTAATAACAAGGTAACAGCTAGATTGCTATGCACTGGTGATAATGGAGAAGATATTAGAAAATGGGATAGTGTTATGGTCGTTGGCCAATCAGATAGCGAGAGAGATAGTGAGAGCGTGGATAAAGAGACCTTGACCCTACCAATAGAGATCGGATCGACACCAGGTATTTCGTCACCAACAATTGAGATAGATCGTAATACTCTCGTCGAGTTAATCAACCAAAGAATAGATGACAGTTCCGAGGATATTAAAGACTCTATCAGGAATTCTATCATGTCTGTATATGCCGGATAATTATGCTGGAATAATTATGCTGGAATATGATAGATGGAATGTGATACTATTGATAGTATTGTATGGATATGATACGATTAGTATGAAAAAGAATCGATAGACGTCAAATTGCTCAGTAATAAGGAAATTAGAGTTCAGGATATCTAATAGAGGCCAAGATTAAGTAAACCGTGAAGGATGTTCTAAAGGTCCAATGTAGGAAACAGGGAATAGATTGAAGCCATCGAGGTATAGAGTATAAAATTCTGTCTCGCAAAGACTTAGACTGTCAGCTATTCGGAGCTACAGTACCGTCACGGCTAAATAAAAGGACAACAATATTGAACCTGTGAAAGCCCCACAAGAAATTGTAATTTGTGACTACCATTATTATGAGAATTCATCTCATTACGATCATCTAGGTGAGCAAAGATATGAAAGAACTTGCGTGCTTCCTGGTAGCAAGAAAAAGAGTACGCCATTAGTAAGTTCGAACTCAAGAGCAATTATATTCACAAATTCCATCATTTCGACAAGGTCCCTATGATAGGAAAAGAAGTGATGTTACTTCTAATATGAAAAAAATCTCTTTACCATGTAAGTGTAAATTGGGATGGGACGAAACAGAAATATCTTTGATTATGTGCAGTACTCATTATAATGCCTACCTACATGTAGGACTTAACACTGCAGCGGATGATTTTATCAAGATGGTGGCAAGTCCTAAGGGCTCACATTATTCTCTTGAAATACTGGAAAGTCTAAGGTAGATAGAATTAGGTAACATAATGTCGTGGTTGTGGCTAGCGAATCAACTGTTAGGTAACAATTAGGATCGAGATCCGACGGATTTCAAAGTGCTTGTAGTACAGTGTATGTCTACACTTCAAACAGATACACAGACACAGGAATGTTATACCATGAGGGCTTGAGATAACTTCAGGGGAGGAATCGATCATCTTTCAAAGAAAGGAAATATCTGCACTTGATGCTTTACTTCATAACATGAAACAGAATCGATCATAGAGTCAATAGATAATACAGATCCAGATGATACCTACGTGGTATCATTCTTTGCATCATTATTACTATAGAATGTTTCAATCTGAACCACTTTAATACCAATGCTAAGGATAATTAAGTATAATTATGACTTCCTCCTTTATAAAGGAAAGTATGAGGTTAAAGCCCTTTTTTTATGGTGTTGAATTGGTAACAATCTCTGAAATTAGAAGGTTAGATGGCATTAATTACTCAAAACCTACTTACGCCTAGGGATAAAACTAAACCAAGGTTAGTTCATTCTATCATTTCCCATCTCCTTATAATAAATATCCATAAAGTGCTGCTGTCGACAAATCTGTCCAACCTTTCTGCAAAGTTTTAAATACCCATTTTGTGAATCCGCATGGACGTAACCTAGGCACTGTTAACCTAATCCCTTCTAGCCGTTCTACCTCCTAAATCAACTGATCCCATTGGCAAGAACAATACCTATAGGATTCATTCTTGCGATTGCCTGCTCGAATTATGTACTCGCTGATAGAGCAAACCCTGGCAACAGATTCGAACACTAGGGTCCATTTCCACAGAAGCTTTTCTATAACGACTGGGAATGCAGCGTCTAAATAACTTGTTGATCATGATATTGGTAAGATGAGTCAGCAGCAGCAGCAGCACCAATTATTAAAACAGGAACTGACTGTTTCTCAAATCTTACGAATACATGGAAAAAAGTTTAGACAAGTCCGTAGACGATATTCTGATGGACATGATAGAAGATGTGCCGTCGGTGTCATTATGTCGTATTATGGCTGGAATGGTAAAGACGATTCTCACGCTAGAGAAAAATTATTGGGTGCATCAATTGCATTAAGGTATATGGGAGTTCATAAAGACACAATTATTCGACTCAATGATTCTGGCGAGACATTCGATGAAATTGCAGACTATTTGGATACGGTTGGTGAACAGAAGCCGGCTTAACTCTCCCGGTACTGCTGCTTTGATGTTAGAATGACTGGCAATGCTCAAAATATATTGTGTTCTTACTCTAAATTGGTATATGGTAAATCTCAATTCCAATGTTCCAAGTATTGATGACCTGGTTCTTCCACTAATCATCATTCCCAATGAAAAAATAAATCGTACACTCAGAATGATTGAAGTCAAACAGAGTGAACTTTGGGTCTCTTGCAGAGGCCCCATCACCCTACTTTGGAGAACTAGAAAGGAGGGAATCACGTGAGTCTTGAGAAGAATCCTAGCACAGGCAAAGTCCTCGAACTTCTCGGACCAACTGTAGAATTTCTAACCTCGCCCCAGGATGCACAAAATGACTTCTGTGTGCTCAAGGGCACAATCCCACCAAGTGTATCTGTTCCGCTTCACTCTCACGCCGATACCGATGATTTTCTCGTCATCTCTGTCGAGGTAGAGGGTTTGAGGCAAGACAGCGAGGACTATACATGGATCGGAGCAAAAGCGGGCGACTATATTCATGTTCCCTCTAACGCACGACACGCCTGGCGTAACGTCTCCAACGCACCTACTCTCGTTCTCATCATCACGACCAAAAAACTCGGTCAATTCTTTCAGGAGACGGGAAGACTAGAGACGGGCACCTTTTTGCCTGTGACGCCCGAAGATCTCACGCGTTTCGCAGAGATTAGTGCAAGATATGGATATTGGAACGCTTCCCCCGATGAGAATGCTTTAGTCGGGATGCATACGAGTTTCTAAATGCGTCTATTCCATTTTCGGTAGAGATTCTCCACGGATCCTAAATACAATAGAAAGGAATGTGGAACGAAATCCATAAAAAAGAGTCGGTCCATGGTCCATTCTTCCTTATTTTCAAGATTAAGCCTTTTTAAGCTATTGCGGATAGCTTCTTTAAGATATCGTTGCTAAAGATCAATCCTCTTTTCAGGAGTTATGCGCTTATTGATGAAAACAACGTGTACATTGAGCGGACGCACTCAGTTGCTTCATCTATTAAGAGGAAAAAAGAGCGCCTAATTAAATTGTAGGCTTTAGAGTAAATTTCATTAATCCATCTCCTGCCTGTCCTACCTTACTGACTTGTTGCGCAATTTCCATTACGACTGGTTTTGGTATCATAAAGTGAACTATATCCTTCGTACTATTGGTGGAATCTATCATTAGGTTTTTTGTAACATTCATACCATCTATAGTTCCAACATACGATTCAGAGGAAAGCTTAGATGGCTTCGGAAGATTGACCTCTTGATGTACCATTATCTTGTTGGCCTCTAACCTTGTTACATTCCAATCAAACGGCATGGTAAATTGAATTTCCTTTGAATCTGGATTAAAACTGAAATCTTTCAGTTCATCATAGTAAGAGATAATCTGAATTGGAATTAGTTTCTTACTGCCATCATCTAATGATACTTGCTGATTTTCTACCGCTCCGATACTTAACCACCCATCATATTCTGGTTGTTTATCATCAGGAATCAATGTCCTGTCGTAGTCAATAGTTGTTACTCTTACCATAAAATGATACAAACCTCCCTCAGAGAATATAGGACCAGTTGCGATTACCGGGTTTCTGTCGGTCCCTGTGAATGCCTGTAGAATAGGATCTGGTTCCCCATAAACCTTTATGCTCTCTGCATCACTTGGCTTCATCTCTATTTTCAAATCTCCCTTATGATCATGAAACCAATCAGAGAGGAGCTTTTTGCCGTCTTTCTCAATCGTAATATAGTAAGTTACGTGTTTAAATCCTTCTTTGGTAGCCGGATCATATAGCTTAAATTGGATAACTGGCTTTTGACTTTGGTTCTCTAATGTTTCAGTTGTAACTACTGGAGGCATCATCTTTATTATTAGATCTGTTTTTCTATCATCAAATGATGCTGAAAGCTGTTCTTGAAATAGACCATCAGCATTAGCAGACTTGGGGTACATAAATGCACCAGTAACGACAAGAAATAGAAAAAGAATAAATGCAGATCTAAAAACTGAACCATGCATATCAAATACTAGGTGAGTCCTTCTTTCATCTGTCATATCAAGTAAAACCTGTATGTTTATTCGCTTCAATCTATTTAATAGTTAAAGTGCTGATTTCAAGACATTAAAGATAATATAATTTCCTGTAGTTCAGATTTGAATTTATAGATCTTGGAAGATAATAATCGAGAGGATTCAGAAGCTGACTGAAGAAGATTTTGGCCCGCTGATTACCATGATGAAAAGTCTGCGTCATACTTTACTTGAAGAGTCTGAGATCTTATTCGTGCTCAAAATTCGGTAACGTTTATTACAGTTAACTCATGTGTCGCTATGCTACCACTAGCTATGCAGTCCATAACTTACACTTTGTATTTCACTACAAATGGTCAATAACGACGACGCCGATTATAAGCCTCTGACTACATTATTGGATATGCCGGATCCAAATTCACTGCATATACAATGCTCCCAATGTGATAGGTGTAATGACTAATTGCTCAAACCAAAATAATATCATTTGTCGTCATTACCTTAACATATAATAATTTGATTACGATTCTATTTAAATACGGATTATGCTAGTTAAAGTAAACGGCATTAATTATGACAATAAAATGGTTAACGTCACCGAGCTCGATATCGATGATTACGGCTCTGTGATTCCATTAGAAGATTTAGAATTCCAACTACCTTCTAAAGATGATTCTATCGTTGAGATCTTGAAAAATTCCCAATATGCAGCCATTTCTGTACAAGAGAATTCCGAGGGGAATGGCATTATTACCTCAGCAGATAGCATGACTCTCGATGAACTTAACAAGGAAAAGCAGAAGACTATAGAAGCAGCTGCGGAAAAAAGAGATGATAGTTAATGCAAAAGATTATTACGTCCAACTTCACCTAAAAAAGAGATTAAAGGATAAATACTCCAAGATGGGTATAAGAATAATACTTGACCAGCATGATGATCAATACTGAAGCATGGCTCTAATATGATGGGGTCAATACGTTCTAAAATAGGCTTAAAAATAGGAATTCTAGTTATAGTTCAAATTGGTTTTGTTATCAGTAGCTTTAGTATACTTTCTTATTACGAATCACAAGAGACACATTTAGGAAACTCAATAAATATTGCAGGGAAGAATCGATTTCTCACTTCTAACCTTATGTTACAGGTATCAGAATATTTTTCTGAAGGAGGGAATAGCAATGACCTGTCTAATATTGGCTCCGCAATGAACCAACTGGAATCAAATATCTTGAGATTAAAACAAGGTGGAATGATATCGGATATTGATTTAAGACCCTTGCCATCAAAATTTTTGGAGGATTGGAATTCAATCTATCAGGAATGGGTTTCTCTAAAAGCGATTTTGACAAACAGCGTAATGGAATCTAATGAAAAGATCAATAATGCTGCAATAACATCGCCAACTGTTGAGGCTCTGATGGCAACAATTCAAACAAGAGGATCATCATTACTGAATTCGTCAAACATATTAGTTACCGAACTAGGAGAGTACGCAAGAGTCAGTTCACAGAATTCAATGATTTTGCAAGGGATATTTGCGGTTCTAAACATTGCGGTTGCTGCTATAGTACTATTTCTAGTTCTGAGAATCCTAAAACCAATATTTGCTTTAACTGCTGCAACATCTGAAATAAGTAAAGGAAATTTAGATGTATCAGTTAAAGGCAAAGGGAACGATGAGCTTTCAGTTCTAAGTAATTCATTTAATTCGATGGTGAATTCTCTAAAGAGCTATATGAAGAAACAGAATGAATTAACAAAGGAACTAGAACACGCAAATGAAGAACTGAAGCACAGGGATAGGCTAAAAGATGAATTCATAAACGTGGCAGCACATGAGCTTCGAACACCCATACAACCGATACTTGGACTGACTGAATATCTTCACCACGTGAAGGAAGGAAATGATAGAAGCCTCATAATGAACGCAGAACAAGAAGAAATACTGTTAGATATTATACTTAGAAACTCAAAAAGACTAATTCAGCTTACAGAAGATATTTTGGATGTCACAAAGATTGAAAGTGGATCTCTTATTTTAAAGAAAGAAAAATTTGACCTCAGCAAGATGATCATGGAAATCTCGGATGAGTACCGTCAAAGTATTAAGAAACGCAATAGAAGCAATATAGCTTTACGTTATGAATATCAAGGAAATGGTGGTACTACGATTATAGAAGCGGATAGAAGCAGGGTGTGTCAGGTTGTTAATAACTTACTAAGTAATGCTTTCAAGTTCACAGATAAGGGTAGTATTGAAGTTACTGTTAAACGAACGGGTAATGGCAAAGAGATTATTGTTAAAATAAAAGATACTGGAATTGGGATACATCCAGACATTTTGCCGAAACTTTTTACAAAGTTCGCTACTAAATCGGACGCAGGAGGTACTGGTTTGGGGTTATTTATTTCCAAGAGTATAATTGAAAAACACGGTGGCAGTATGTGGGGCGAGAATAACACCTATGACGGAGATACAGGAGCGACATTCACATTTAGTTTGCCAATTGATATGAATAAGAAATAAACATGGTTTTAATCGAATAAACAATCAGTAATGTTAATGCAGGACCATAGCTTCCATTTACACTAATTCATCTCTAATGCGTTTTATCAGTTGTTCTGTAGTAATTGGCTTCTTGATGAAACAGCCTATACTTTTGAGTGGACGCACTCCTCTCGCTACATCCACATTAACCTCTCAAGAAGTCATAATACAAACCCTGGCATTGAGGTCCTTCTGTAACATTTAGTGGGCTAATTGAAGAACGTCCATTAACGACGTGTTCACATCGATTAGTAATAGATCGTAGAAATTAGTTTTAAGGGCGGTTTGTCAAAACCATAGACTTGCATCGTCGGATCACTTTCTAGTCCAATCTGTAAGGTATACAGTATATCAGAGTTATCGTCAACCACTAAAATCCTCTTGAGCTGCTGGGGATCATGAGATAATAGTGATGAAGATGATTTTACTTGGT